>DATBNH010000372.1:0-3850 GCA_036554405.1 Cellvibrionaceae bacterium
TTAAACCCATTAAACCCGCCGTAGTGCGCGAGTCTGACTTACTGGATGTGCTAGATATTGCCTACACCCGCGCCAGTGAAATTGCATCCCTGGCCGGTGAGTTGGAAGACGAGCTGGAAGAGGCTTCGGTAGATTTGGCCGACGTAGTGGGCGATGCCACCGACAGCGATGCCCCGGTAGTAAAACTGTTGCAGAAGATTTTTGAAGAGGCCATAGCCGCCAAAGCCTCGGATATTCATATTGAACCCGATGAAAAAGTGCTGCGCATTCGCAACCGTATTGATGGCGTGTTGATTGAGCAGGTGATGAACGAAAAACGCATTGCCTCGGCCTTGGTGGTGCGGCTTAAATTGATTTCCGGGTTGGATATTTCCGAAAAGCGCATGCCCCAGGATGGTCGCTTTCATTTGAAGGTGGCCGGGCGCAGTATCGATGTGCGTTTGTCGACCATGCCGGTACAATTTGGCGAGTCGGTGGTGATGCGGATTCTCGATCACACCGACGGCGTACTGCCGTTGAACAAAGTGGGTATGCCGGCTGAGATGATGGAGCGCTTTCGCCGTATGATTACACGCCCCCATGGGTTGGTGTTAGTCACCGGCCCCACCGGTAGTGGTAAAACTACCACTCTCTATGGTGCCCTGAGCGAGCTTAACCGTCCCGAGAGCAAAATTATTACCGTAGAAGACCCTGTGGAATACCGCCTGCCACGTATTAGTCAGGTGCAATTGCACGAGCGCATTGGTCTTACTTTTGCCAGCGTATTGCGCGCCAGCTTGCGCCAAGACCCGGATATCTTGCTGGTGGGCGAGATTCGCGATGGCGAGTCCGCCGAGATTGCCTTGCGCGCCGCCATGACGGGCCACATGGTGCTCTCCACCCTGCACACTAACGACGCTGTCACTTCGGCCATGCGTTTAATCGACATAGGCGCCGACGGCTATTTGGTGGCCACGGCACTTAAAGCGATTGTTGCCCAGCGTCTGGTGCGCAAAATTTGCAGCAGTTGTATTGATGATTACCAGCCCAATGCCAACGAACGCCAATTGATTGCCATGCACACTCGCGGCAAACCGCTGGATGTGCAATTCAAAGCCGGTAGTGGTTGCCCGCATTGCCACAACACCGGCTATCGCGGTCGTATTGGTGTATTTGAAATGCTGGAGGTGAACGCACCTATGGCCGAGGCATTGCGCACCAACGATATCAACGCCTTTGCCCATGCCGCTGCCGCCTCGCCGCACTTTAAACCCCTTAGCGATGCCGCTTTTGAATTTGCCGTGCAAGGCATTACCTCGCTGGAAGAGGTAATGCGCATCAGCGCTCAGGTGGAAGATGAAGTGGCCGTGCCGGCTGCGGTGGGTGAGGAGGCAAACTGATGGCAGTTTTTCAGTATCAGGGGCGCGATGGCCAGGGCCGTGCCATCAGCGGCCAGTTAGAAGCGGGTAGCCCCGAGTCAGCGGCCACCACCCTGAGTGGGCGTGGTATTACGCCTACCACGATTGCCGAGCAGCAAGATAACCAGGGCAGCTTTGCCGCGCTGCAAAATATCGGCCGCAATACTCGGGTGCAAATGCCCGATTTAATTATGTTTTGCCGGCAAATGTACACCATTACCAAAGCCGGTATTCCACTGGTAAAAGGCATTCGCGCGCTGGCCGCTTCGCTCAAACATTACACGCTGCAACAGGCATTGCTGGATGTGGCCGAGCGGCTGGAATCGGGCCAGGAACTGTCGCGCGCTTTGGCGGCGCACCCGAAAATTTTCAACCATCTGTTTGTCTCACTGGTGGCGGTGGGCGAGGGCAGTGGCCGGCTGGATTTAATTTTTTTACAACTGGCCGATTATATGGAGCGCGACTTGCAAACCGCGCGCAGTATTCGCCAGGCCTTGCGTTACCCTACCTTTGTGATTATCGCGCTTGCGGTAGCAATGGGGGTGATTAATGTAAAAGTCATTCCCGCCTTTGCCGGAATGTTCAGTAAGTTTGGCGCTGAGTTGCCCACACCCACCCGTATCCTGATTGCCACCTCAGATTTTTTTGTCGCCTACTGGGTTTATATTCTGGTGGTGCTAATAGCCGCTGGCGTGGGCTTTTGGCATTACATACAAACCGATAAGGGCAGCCGGGTCTGGGGGCGAAAAAAACTGCGCTTACCGGTGGTGGGCGATGTGATTGAGCGCGCCTCTATGGCGCGTTATGCCCGCTCTTTTGCGCTGATGGTAAAAGCCGGTATGCCGCTGACCACGTCGCTGGATTTGTGTGCTCGCGCCATTGATAACGCCTATCTGTCCGATAAGATCAAAGGCATTCGCGCCGGGGTTGAGCGCGGTGAAGGCCTCTATCAAACTCACTTGGCCAGCAGTATGTTTACCCCACTGGTACTGCAGATGATATCGGTAGGTGAAGAGAGCGGCCAGGTGGACACTTTGCTGGCGGAAGTGGCCGGCTTCTACGAGCGCGAGGTGGACTACGATGTAAAAAAACTGTCCGACAAAATTGAGCCAATTCTGATTATAACCATGGCAGGCTTTGTACTGATTCTGGCGCTGGGTATTTTCTTGCCCATGTGGGAAATGTACAACATTCAAAAGTGACCCTATGACAGAAAACCGGCACCGTTTTAATCCGTTCGAATGGCTGGTCGTTGCGGTGGTGATTGGCATAGTAATCGAGGTGGCCATACGTTACTACGAGGACATGGCCGAGGAGGCGGTGGCCATGTCTATGCAAATTCATGCGCGCAACATCCGTTACTCGGCGCTGGCGGCGCATGCCTACTGGCGTTTGCAGCCGTCAGACTCGCGCTCGGTGATTGTGCCTGAAGGCCATTGGCCCGCCCAGAATGGCGCCGAAACGCCTGCAAAGATGACCATTTGGGTCAATAACGCAGGCTGGCCTGTGGATGCAGGGCCAGAATCTGGCCCACGCTTGACAGAAGAATCCTGCGGGCGGTTGTGGTTTTTATTGTTAAGGGTTGAAAAATCCGCCAAAGTGGGCGATATTCACTGGCAGTCGTTACAGATTACTCAGCCAGAGCTGCACAGTTGCCGTTTTAGCATGCAGCGCGAAAGCGGCGAGGTCTATGCGGTGGATTACGACAGCCTCACCGGTCAGACGGCGTATTTAACCGATTAGCGGCTTTAGAAAAGTTTGGCATATAAATTGATAGCGACTATAGTCATAGCATTAACAGTCAGTTTTTTGTCACTCTGGCTTAACAGATTTTAAGGAATTATATTTTAATCAGTGCCCTGAGGCGGGATGCCTTGTTTAGGAGCCACTATTTTTGACCACTGGAGAGACTTATGAGAAATCAACAAAGCGGTTTTACCTTGATTGAACTGATTGCGGTGATTGTGATTTTGGGTATTTTGGCGGCTACGGCTCTGCCGCGTTTTCTGGATTTGTCGACAGCTGCCAGAGAAGCTGCTGTAGCAGGCGTAGCCGGAGCGCTGGCCAGTGGAGCGGCCCTTAACCACGCCAATAACATTGCCGATGATGCTGGTTTGACATCAGATGGTGACCCCGTCGAAGTAACTAACTGTACTAACGTGTCAGCTCTCTTGGATGGTGGTTTACCTACAGGCTATACCATTCAGTCACTGGCGGTGGGTACGGATGAAGGTGATTCTGTTACCTGTACTGTGGAGGATGACGAAGATACGACAATTACAGCAACCTTTACAGCCTATAATGTGCAGAACCCCTGACAGATGACTGTATGGGCTATCGTGAAGCGGGATTTACGCTTATCGAGCTGATTGCCATTATGGTAATCATCGGTATTATTGCGGTTACTGCCAGCTCCCGCTTCGCCAGTACCGATCTGGCCCGACTTCAAGCAA
>DATBNH010000387.1:0-7306 GCA_036554405.1 Cellvibrionaceae bacterium
GTGGGGCGGTAGGCCTGGGTGTCCATGCGCAGCTCGGCGCCCAGTGCCTGCATCATCGCATCGCGGAACATCGTGTAGTCATTGTCGTTACCCGAGTTGCGCAGCATCAGACGGTTGTAGCCGCTGCTGTCTTGATCGGGAAACATGGGGTAGTTAAAGCGCGAGTCGCCATAGGCATTGCGGGCATACAAACGCAGGGATTTTTGCCGGTGCGCCCGGCTCCAACCGCCGTGAATGCGCACACCTATGTCCTGTTTTAAGCCCGCACGGGTGGCGCCGGGTTCAAATAATTCGATATGCGCGAGCCGCTCCCACGCGTCGCCGCGCATTTGCCAGTTAGCCTCGGAGGCGCCATCGGCATTGGCAAAAGGGTTGGCGGCGCGCCATTGATCAAAGCGCGAGCCGGCCACATGAATGCCGTTTTCGTAATCAAACAGCCCGTCTTCCTGAATGCCCAGCGAGATTACCGCGAGCTGGTGGGGGCTCTGCCCGCTGTCGTTAATAAAATAGGTGTGGGTGGCAATGGGGCTGGTCAGTCCACCGTCTTTGAAGGCGCGGGCGCGCACCACGGTGCCTTTGGTGATAGGTGTGTTCGGTATGTAATAAGGATTGTTGTCAAAACTGGTGGCAATGCTTGCCAGTTTATTGGGCTCGGGCGAGCGGTCGACAATGCTGATACTATCGGAGTAGGCAAAGGAGTAAAAGCTGTTTTCAAGCAGAGCGCCTTCGCTATTGCCGGTATTTTGCGGGTAGCTATTTTTATAGCTATAACTGACGCCGCCGATGCTGTCTGGGTCGGGTATGGAACCGTCCAAGGTGTAGATAATGGTCACTGCCGGGTCGGGATGGTTAAGGCTCAGATCAAAGGCGTTGGCATAAAAACCACCGGCCACAGAAAACTCGGGCGCCGCCAGTAGCTCGGTATAGCCCGGGGTGGTATTGCTGGCGCCCGGGGTAGGCTCGGCAAAAAATACCCAGTTATCGGCACCATCGGGGGAGCGGCCCCAGGAGATATCGGTGGCAATGGGGACGGGGTCGGCGCGATCGAGCAGATCGCCGTTAGGGGCCGACAGTAAAATTTCCTCGCCGCCGGCGCTAATGGCAAAGTTGGTATGCAGCGGGCTGCCAGGGGTGGCGCGGTTTTTATTGGATGCCCATACCAATAGGGTGTCACCGGCGCCGATGGTCACCGCGGGCAAGCGCCAGCGCTGGGGATTGTCATCATCGTCAGACAGCCAGTAGCCATCGAGATTGACCGCCTGGTTGCCAGCATTATAGAGCTCAAGCCAGTCTTGGTTATCGCCATCTTCATCTACTACGGTGATGCCGTTAGATGACTGGATTTCGTTAATCAGTAGCTGCCCGTGCGCAAACAACGGCAGGGCGAGCAGCAACAGCAATAAATGGAAGTGACGCATATGATGACTCCGTGGCTCTTTTTTTGATTATTCAGCGGTTCCCCAAGCACCTTAACCCAAACCCCGTACTCTGCCAAACTCAGCGCAGGTCTGAATGCCCTGCATGAGCGTACTAAGCGCTAACACTAAGGAGTCTCTGAGGAGAGAAGTTATGCATTTAACGCACACCGCGATACAAGCACTGAACAGCCGCTATCGCGCTCATTTAATTAACGGCTTGTCGGGTTTTAAAAGTGCCAATCTGGTCGGCACGCAAAGCTTGGCGGGCAAACACAATTTGGCCATTGTCAGCTCGGTTTTTCATTTGGGGGCCGACCCGGCATTGATGGGTATGATTATTCGTCCTCACAGCGTGGCGCGGCACACGCTGGAAAACTTGCAGGCCACCGGTTGCTTTACCCTAAATCAGGTGAGCCAACCCATTTACCGAGCCGCCCATCAGAGCTCGGCGCGTTACCCGCGCGAGGTATCGGAGTTTGCGGCGGTGGGCTTGACTCCCGAGCCATCAGCACTACTTGCCGCGCCCTATGTGGCCGAAAGTCCGGTTAAGGTTGGTCTGCGTTTGCTGAGTACGCAAACCCTGCCCAATGACACCGAACTGGTGATTGGCGAGGTGGTGGAAATTCACTTGCCCGAGGCAGCGGTGGGGTCAGAGGGCTATATCGATATTGAAAGCTTAGGCGTGGTGGCCATTTCCGGCCTCGATAGCTACCACACCACCGAACGCTTGGCCCGGCTTAGCTATGCCAAGCCCAACCAAGTAGCCGAGGAGCTGCCGGTAAAGTAAGCCAGTGCGAGTTAGTAAGCAAGTTTTCAAGCAGCGCATGACAACGTTGTCTATTAAGGCTGCCTTGTGTACACTCAACCAACTCACCCTTATTGGTACTAGCTATGAAGCAGCTCTTGTTAGTTTGCGTATCCCTTTTGGTTTTCAGCGCTTGCAGTGGCAGTAATGGCCCCAGCAGCGTTGCCGCGAGCAGCGCCAGCAGTGTCGGCGGTGCGTCTAGTAGTGTCAGCCAGGCTTCCAGCAGTAGCCAAGGCCACAGCGCTTATTGCCCCGAGGGTTTGCGCACTGTGGGTTACTTTCCCACGTGGCGGGGGCAGGTAGAAAACATTCAGTACAACTATTTAAGTCATATTCTTTACTCCTTTTTGTTGCCTAACGATGACGGCAGCTTACAGCCATTGAGCGGTGGCGATGGCCGGCTAATGCAGTTGGTCACCCTGGCGCAGGCGGCCGGGGTTAAGGTGGGCATTGCCATAGGGGGTTGGAACGACGGCGACGACAGTGCATTTGTGGCACTCGCGGCCGACGACGCAACGCGGGCGAAATTTGTGGCCGAGGTAATCGCGTTTGTTGAGCGCTACCAACTCGATGGGGTGGATATGGATTGGGAACACCCGAGCACGCCGCAACAGGCAGCCGGTAATGCCCTGATAATGGCTGAGTTAAGAGTGGCGCTGGATAACCTTGAGGGCGAAAAGTTTTTAAGCAAGGCCGTGGTTGGCGCAGGCGATTGGGCGGGCCAGTATATTCTTGATGGGGTACTGGAAAGTGTCGATTTTCTCAACCTGATGGCCTACGACCAGAACAACAACGATCACTCATCTTTGGCTTATGCGGCCGAGAGTGTTGAGTACTGGACAAACCGCGGCCTCACTCCAGCGAAAATAAACCTGGGGGTGCCTTTTTATTCGCAGCCCAATTGGCACACCTATCGCGACCTGGTGGCGGCCGATAGCGCCAATGCCTGCGTGGATGTCGTTAATGGCGATTACTACAACGGCATACCCACCATTCGCACCAAGGCGGCTTATGCAGGCAGCGACGTGTGCGGCATGATGATGTGGGAATTATCGCAAGATGCCTGGGGCGATGCTTCTCTGTTAAAGGCCATGTGGGAGGTGGTTCACCAGCAGCCACCCAGCTATGTTTGTCCCTGATTCAGCGCACTGCCAACGCTCTGCCATTCCCTGCACCGGGGAATAGCGGTAGAATCGCTGCTTTCTTACCAATCACGAGAGGCACTGATGGGCAGAGCTTTCCAGAACCGCAAAGAGTCGATGGCCAAAACGGCGGCGGTCAAAACCAAGGTTTACAGTAAATACGGCCGCGAAATTTACGTTTGTGCCAAAGCGGGCGGTACCGATCCGGCGGGCAATTTGTCATTGCGCAGTTTGATTGATCGTGCCAAAAAAGATCAGGTGCCCAGCCATGTGATTGACAAGGCGCTGGATAAAGCCAAAGGCGGTACCGGCGAGGATTTTTCCACCGCGCGCTACGAAGGCTTTGGCCCCGGCAACAGTATGTTGATTGTCGATTGCCTGACCGATAATCCCAATCGCACCATTGGCGATATTCGTACCTGTTTTAACAAAACCAAAAGCAAGCTGGGCACCTCGGGTACCGTCAGCCACATGTTTGATCACAGCGCGATTTTTCGCTTTGCTGCCACAGACGAAGAGGCAGTGCTTGAGGCGCTAATGATGGCCGATGTGGACGTGACCGATATCGAAAGTGAGGCTGGCGAGGTAACGGTATTCACGCCCCACACCGAATACGGCAAGGCACGCACGGCCCTGACAGAAGCCTTTGAAGGGCTGGATTTTGAAGTGGATGAAATTCAGTTTGTGCCGCAAACCATGACCGAGCTGGGCGAGGAAGATGCCGCCACCTTCGAAAAACTGGTGGCCATGCTGGAAGATCTTGACGATGTGCAAAACGTTTATCACAACGTCGAGTAAACAAGTCTATGCGCTGTGAGATCACCCGGGAATTTTCTGACGAGCACCGCCAGCATTTAACTGCCTGGCGAGAGCGGGTGTTTCCCGAAGAGGGTGTGGGCAAACAGTGGGCTGAAACCGCTTGGCACATTCTGGTTTACGACACACCAGCCCTGCCCATAGCCCACCTCGGGTTCGATCGCTTTTTGCTAAACGCCGATGGTGTCGATCAAGCGGTAATCGGCGTTGGCGGCGTAGTCGTGCGCCCCGAGTATCAGGGCCAGGGAGTGCCTGATTTATTGTTTGATACTCTGCACCGCGAGGCGCCAGATCTGTGTAACACCCATGCATTCGCACTTTTTTGCCCGGAGCGGTTGGTGAGCTACTACCTCCGCCACGGTTACACGCCAGTGGCGGGTGAGGTTTTTTTTCAGCAGTTTGGCCAGCAGGTACGTTCGCGTTTTGAGTTAATGACCTATGGCGTGGAGCTGGGAAGCGCGCGAGTAGATATTAATAGCCTGCCTTGGTAGTTGCCTCCCAGCTTTAGCCCCCCTCCCGCTTACGGTGATTCCTTTTAACTCCCCTCCCGCTTGCGGGAGGCCTACAGGAAGTAGGTGGTAGGGCCGAGACGGGATCAGAGGCCGAGGGGCTGGGGGAGGGCATAACCCCCTACTCCGGCCAACTCACCTCAGGCAGAGATTCAAACTCAGGCCGGGCAAACAAATAACCCTGAAACAGCGATACGCCAAAATCCCGCAACACCCGATATTCCTCTACAGTTTCCACCCCCTCGGCCAGCGGCGTAATATTCAAATCGCGGCACAAATTAAGCAGATGGCGAACAATTGTTTGCTTAACTGGCTGGGTGTCCAGGTGCTCAATTAATTCCCGGTCGATTTTGACAATATCCGGCTGAAAGGCCGCCAGCATATTCAGCCCCGCATAACCGGCACCAAAGTCATCCAGCGCCGTGCGAAAACCGCTTTTTTGGTAGTAATCGATAATATTACGCAGATGGTTTTTATCCCCCACCCGCTCTACCTCGGTAATTTCAAATACAATGCGCTCGGCCGGAAATCCGTATTTTTCTGCCGCCTCCAGCGTGGTGCGAATGCACAGCTCCGGGCGGTAGACGGCGTTGGGTAAAAAATTAATGCTGACATAACCTTTAATATCGAGCTCGGCGGCAAGGGTAATGGCTTTCACCCGGCAGGTCTGGTCGAAGCGGTAGAGGTTGCTGTCGTTCACCTGGGCGATCACCGAGCCCGCAGACTCGCCATTTAAGCCCCGACACAATGCCTCGTAACCCACCACTTTGCGCTCGGCCATATTGACAATGGGCTGAAAGGCCATAGAAAAATCGAACCCCAGGGCCGTACCTTTAGCGCAGGCCTGACAGCTTAGGGGTTGGTAGTCACTGGGCTGGGGGCAAGATAAAGCCATAGAGCATCCTTCGGTGTTGATTATTGCGCCATATTGCATCAACAATAACAGCCGCACCACAGGTTGTCGACCGCTGGTTGGTGTGCTTTACAGTATAGGCTAATGCCCGAGAATATTTTGTAAAGAATCGATTAAAACCCCTGTGCCATGGTTCACCATTTGTGACTGAGGAGAATAAAAAGCGCTTGATTTAACTATGTACCATACCGTATGGTATGTTTTTGCATAAAAAGGAAACGGATATGAAGCTCGCGCAATACAGTGGTTGGTATTTAGTCGCAACCGGCGTTATTCACAATACCATTGGCCTGGTTATGGGTTGGGATATACTGGCTGGTATACATCACGATGGCTGGTGGCACACGGTAGAGAACGCCGAGGGTATTGATTTTGCCCGCAGCGCGATTGTATGGTTTTTAGTGCTGGGCTTTTTCTGGATGATTATGGGGCATTTAATGCAGGCGTGGTTAAAGCTGACCGCCAAACCCTTGCCGCTGGCTGTAGGTTGGGGCATGGTAGCCGTCAGTGTATGGGTGGCGTTGGTATTGCCTATATCCGGTGCCTGGCTGGTGATTGCCCAGGGCATCATTATTATTGTCGACAGGGGTAAGCGTGCGGCTTAACAGAGAAGATTGGTTAATCAAGGGACTGGCATTATTGCAAAAACATGGCCCAGAATATTTGACCCTTGAGCGCCTGTGCCTGGCGCTTAAGGTGACCAAGGGCTCATTTTATCATCACTTTAGTGGCCGCGATAATTATATCGAGGCACTTATGATTTATTGGCGCGAGCAGCATACCGAAGCAATAATGAAGGCCGCAAATCAATTTGCCGACGCGCCAACCCAGAGCATAAAAATCAGTGAATTGGCCCGGGGGGCCAATCAGGCTATTGAAAACGCCATTCGCGCCTGGGCGCGGCGCGATAAAAAAATCGCCAACCATCTGCAAGCGGTAGATAAAGCGCGCATTGATTATTTGGCAAACTTAATTGCCCGGCAGACGCCAGAGCACACCGATGCAGAATTAATTGCCAAGTTGGTGTACGCGCATTTTGTGGGGGTGCAGCAGCTGGGCGGTATTATCAGTAAAGATGAGTGGCAGGCGATGGATAAATTATTAATGGCGCTGTTGCTCGAACCCGCAGCCCCTTAAAATTTAACTTGCAGCAATCTCACATCAAAAATCAACACCGCATTGGGGCCAATTTTATTACCCACACCGCGCTTGCCCCAGGCAAGCTCTGGCGGCACCACAAACTCATAGCGCCCACCTTCGCGGGCCAATTGCAGCCCCTCCTGAATACCGGGTATCGCCTCTTTCATGGCAAATTCATCGGCCATACCGTCTTTATAAGTGTCGGCAATCACCTTACTGTTAACACTTAAAATACGCTGATTCACCACCACCGTATCACCCATGGAAGGGCAAATACCTGTCCCCGCTTCCACCACGCGATACAGCAAACCAGTAGCCGTTTCCAACACGTCTTCTTTACTGCGGTATTTGTGCAAATACTCTTCACTGGCCTTACGGTTCTGGCCCGAAGAGCCTTTATTCAGTTTTTTCTGACTCATAATTAACCTGCTTAAAACAAGGCCGTAAGCTTACAGGAGCATGGATTTTTTGGCTATCCACATCGCCTGCTTATCATAGGCTGAGCAGGTGGTTTTACTTTTTGAGGATGCTTGATTTAATTGCAGCTGCTGTAAGAAGGGGGA
>DATBNH010000388.1:0-4020 GCA_036554405.1 Cellvibrionaceae bacterium
GGGAGGGAGATAGCGCGCCGTCCCCCGCAGGCAAATCGTTATCCTCTACCCAGGGAATCCAAAAACGCCTGGTGGCTCTGTACACTCTCTACCGCTTGATTAATGGATTGGCGCATTTGAGTTAAAGAGGCTAGCAGGTACTGTTCGTCCAGTTGATTCACACCCTGATGATAACACTCAGGCAATAGATGAAAGCCATTAAAAATAGCCAGCCAGCTGGGTCGGCCGAAGATTTCTATAGGGTAGCGAAGCAACTCCCCCGATTTTACAAAAGCGGCAATCTTTTTCTGCAAGGGTTCCGGTATTGCCATAGCCCGACACGCATCCCATAGCGGGTCTCCCACACGCTGATTAAGCTTGTAGTGCAGAATAATAAAATCGCGTACACGCTCATATTCTTGGGCAGTTAAATCGTTAAAGGTGTCTACTTCGCTCTGGCTGTAGGAAGGGTGCGCAAACGCCCGACGGATTTTCTCTATGGCGGTTTCTACCAGAGCAATACTGGTGCTTTCCAGGGGCTCTAAAAATCCACTGGCAAGGCCCACGGCAATACAGTTTTTATGCCAGGCCTTTTTCCGCCGCCCGGTGCTAAAAGTAAAATGCCTGGGTTCGTGTAATAACTCGCCATCTATGTGTTGCTTTAAAGTTCGATCAGCCTCGTCCTGGCTGCAATAGCGGCTGCAATAAACATAGCCGTTGCCCTGACGGTGTTGCAGGGGAATACGCCACTGCCAACCGGCCTTATGGGCAAGGCTAACCGTATAGGGGGGCGCATCGCCTACCCGTTCACTCTGTACAGCCACAGCGCTATCACAGGGCAGCCATTCGCTCCAATTTTCAAAACCTGTTGTTAGTGCCTGCTCGATTAACAGTGCCTTAAAGCCTGAACAATCGATAAATAAATCGGCTGCCAGTTGCGTACCATCGGCCAGTAACAAAGACTCGATAGCGCCATCCAGAGTAGCTAAACAGACTTTATCAATACGTGCATCTATACGCTCAACACCGTGGGTTTGCGCATACTCGCGCATCAGTCCGGCAAACAGGGTGGCATCAAAATGCAGCGCCCAGTCGAATATCGAAAGCTCTGAAGGTGGATTAGGTGAGGGCTCGATAAATTTATGTTGCTCGGCGAGCTTGATACCGAGGGAGTAGTCGACCAAATCTCCCGCATCACCCTGCTCACGCGCTTTCATCCAGTAGTGATGAAAATCAATATCATTGGCGCGCTGACCAAACCCTCCAAAGGGATGAATAAAGCGACTGCCGGCCCGATGCCAGCCTTCAAATTGAATACCGAGCTTACAGGTGGCCTGGGTTTTGGTGAGAACTTCGTGGTCGGTCATACCCAGTTCGGCATAAAAACGCCTTAAGGTGGGGATAGTCGCCTCGCCAACGCCTACCGTACCAATATCGGTCGACTCCACCAACACCAGTTCTACCTGAGTTTGACGGAAATGCTTACTCAAACTCGCAGCCGTCATCCAGCCGGCGGTACCGCCGCCTACGATAACGATTTTATTGATGCTTTTTCTCATCACCGCAAACCTTGTTGTTAGAACATCAACATCCAAAAAATGCAAAGCATAGCACACATAAAAAAGCCGCAGGAAGCAAGCTTGCTGCGGCCAAAAAAAGCACATGCCGGTGGGCATGAGCATCACTACAACATCAGGGTTTAAAAGCTTACCCGAGCACCCACAGCCCAGCGGGCCTCATAGACATTCTGAAAGGCTTTTTGCTCCTCAAACTCCAGATAGGCTTGCTGGAACTCTTCGGTAATATTGGAGCCGTTAATATACAACGCAATATTATCGGTCACATCGTAAGTGACATTGAGGTCTAGCTGACCGTAATCATCCTGATACAGACTCTGCATGCCTGTTGCCGGATTACCACCGGTAATTAGTCGTGGCGAGCGGAAGTTATAAGCCAGACGTGCTGACAAAAAGTCATTCTCGAACCAACCGACAATATTGTAGGTATCTTCTGAGTTATTGACAAAAGGCAGCTCTTCTCCGCCCAAGCCCGTAGCATCCTGCGAGCTATCCGACAGAGTGTAGTTCACATCAAAGCCGAAGTTGGAAATAAAACCATCGGCAAAATCACTAAACGCCACCTTTGCAGCCAACTCTATACCTTCAACCTTACCACCCGTTCCCTGAATCGGCGAACTGAAACGCCAAGGGCCGCGATTGATACCATCGGCGTCGGGTTCATCCAGCCAGACATTACCGCTCTGAATAAAACTGTCGATTTCAATATTGAAAATAGCCGCGCTTAACACAGAGGCACCGCCGACATACCACTCAATAGACAAGTCCATATTTTCGGCACGGGTCGGATCAAGATCCGGATTGCCCGCCAGCGAACCGCCATCGGTGACTCGCATACAGCCACACTCTTCATTGAACACCCGACCCACCGACTTGGCACCACCCCAAGTCAACAGGTTGAGCGGCTGCATGGTTTGGCCATAGGCAAAACGTAATTTCAGATCATCGGTCAGGTCGTAAGCCAAGTTCAAGCTAGGCAGTACGTCAGTGTAACCACGCTGGGTTACCGTATCGCCGGCATCATAATTGACACCCGAATGCGGCACAGCGTCGCCCGTAACATTCTGAATAATAGTTAGATCGGTCTCGATAACTTTTACGCCCAAATTACCGCTCAAGTTACCCGTGGCAAAATTCATCTGCGCGAAATAACTGAATTCATCGAGACCTACGCTGTAGCTCTGGCCTGGTTGCACAAACTTGTTTTGGGGGCCAAAAACACGCTCTTGATAAGCAAGCGTATCATCAAAGGCACGCGGATCGGCCACCCAGACACCGGGAATACCCTGAACCGCACCAAAATCATCCATCCAAATAACATCATTGTGCTGATCAAGACGAGTAGGTGGAAGTAAAGTGTAGTTAGAAAACACCTCTTCACCGTCATCATCGAGAATCCGAGTCCCATCAGCATCGACAATATACTCACCCTGGGCCAGCTCTGGATTACATTCTGGGGTACCGGCAAATTGATCCACCGCTTTCCACTGGGCCGAACAACCGGTTTCCGGGAACTGGGCAAAGTAAGAGAATACCTGGTGATCCACCTTGCGCTCACTTTGGCGTATACCAAAGTCAACACTGGTAATAAACGGCGAGTTATCAAACTCATAATTCCAGCGCGTGCTAAAGGTGTTCATGGATCCGTTATCATCAGAATTATTTTCTGAGGAAATGGCGCCTACATGGTAGGAATCTATACTACTCATATAATCCGCTACCGACATTTGCCCCTGACCACCGTCTACCATCTGATCGAAGCCGCCAAAAACAGGGTGCTCCCCCGAGGCATCATAGGTAATTCGGAAATCCGTTCCTGTCATACCACCTGGGGAGAATTGGGCAAAGCAGCCGCCATTTTCACCCGCATTGGTACCGGGAATTGCATTGTTGCCATCGCAGTATGAGGCCGGCATCAGGCCACCGGGGCCTGTCACTAACGTACCCTCATCGATACTCATCATATCGCCTTCAATGTACCCGTGACGCATACTGGCATCGGCGGTGGCGCGGGTGACACGTACCTGACCGGTGAGCGGGCCACCATTGTCAAAGTTTAACTCCACACTGGCATTGTGCGACTCTTCGGTATTGCGGTTAACTTGGGTGAAAGACTGTAAACGATAAGGGAGCGCCTCAAAAGAATTAATCGTTGTCCAATTTTGATGCTCTACTACATTAATTATCTCTTCTGATTCAAGTTCAACTTCGCGCGTTTCTGAATGGACAAATCGCGGCTCATTTAAGGTTCCTTGCGGAGCAAAAGCATAGCCGGCGAATGTCTGCCAACGATTATTGTGGGAGAAACCCATCCGACGATTCCAGCGCTCCTGCTTGCTGTAAAAATAATCAGCAACCAACTCCACGCTATCAGTTAACTGCGCCTGAAAAGACAAATTAATGCCGTCACGATGACGCTCTTCTTGCTTGTTAAATGCGGCAAAGCCCTGTGGTACCACATGAT
>DATBNH010000402.1:0-2085 GCA_036554405.1 Cellvibrionaceae bacterium
AGACCCGGGGCAGCGCGCTGGGCGGGCCGTGTGCTCAAACAATTGCCCGCCGATACCCAACTGCCCTGGCACCGGGTAATCGGCGCTGGAGGCAAGCTGTCTCTGCCACCGGGCAGCGCCGGTTACACCGAGCAGTGCCAGAGGCTTGCCCGCGAGGGCATAGATGCCCGTGGGCGTATATCGCTGGCCCGTTACGGCGGGTCTTGAGGGCGAGAGCGCAACATGCGCGCGATCACCAGCAATAATAACAAGCCCGGAATTACCATTAACGCGGTTATCAGGAAAAACAGCGCCCAATTGCCGTCCATAAAATCCACCATGGCGCCGCTGGACGAGGCCATAACCGTGCGCCCCAAATTCCCCAAAGAGGCCAACAGCGCATACTGTGTGCCCGAGAAAGTTTTACCGGTCAGCCAGGTGAGCAGGGATACAAAAGCCACCGTAGAGAAAGCCGCACAAAAATTATCCACTACAATGGCCGCCATAAACAGACGCTCGTCCGGCCCAACCACGGCAATCCACGAGAACATCAAGTTGCTGGCGGCCATGGCAATACCGCCAATAAACAAGCCGCGCACAATACCATAACGAATATTGATGCTGCTGCCGATCAGGGTAAATAAAATGGTTAGCCCCCAACCTACCAGTTTGGAATAGTGGGCTATTTGCTCGTTGGAAAAGCCCACCTCGCGGTAGAACACAATGGACATACGCCCGAGAAAGGCCTCGCCAATTTTAAACAAAAACACAAACAGTAAAATGGACACTGCCAGTTTCCAGCCGTTGCGGCGAAAAAACTCGGCAAAGGGTTCAACCACCGTTACCGTTAGCCACAATGCTAAACGCTGCCAACGGGTGCTGCCTATATGCAGCATACCGGCGTAGCGCAGCTCGGCGGCTTTTTGCAACGCCTCGCGGTCGGTCACCGGTTCGCGGACAATCAGGGTGAACACCATCATCAGCCCCATAATGGCCGCCATCCACACATAGACACCGGCCCAACCGATGGACTCGGCATTGGCAAAAGCGATATAACCCGGCAGGGAGTAACCCGTCCACCAGCCGATAATAATCATGGCCGAAGCCGCCGGTACCCGGTGGGCGTCTTTGCCGATGATTTCAATGCGGTAGGCGTCAATGGCGATATCGTGGGTGGCCCCCGAGGCCGCCACCAGCAGTGCCAGCACCGCTGTCCACAAAAGGCTGGCGGCCGGATTGGTGTAGGCCATAAGCAAGGTGGTTACCAGCATGATGCCCTGCAGGGTAAAAATCCAGCTGCGCCGCTGACCCAACAAGCGGTAGGCCAACGGCAATTTGACCCTGTCTACCAATGGCGACCAGAGAAAATTGAGAGAATAAATACCGAAAATGGCGCCCACCACGGCAATGGACGAGCGCGTCAAGCCGGCATCGGTCAGCCAGCCGCTAAGGTTAGAGCCAATTAAAACAAAGGGGAAACCCTGCGAGCAGCCGAGTAGAAATATATACAGCAGGCGAATATCCCGGTATTTATTAAAAACCGATAACCACGATTGGGCGGGGGCAACAGCGGGGGATTCAGTGTGTGAACGCATGAACTACAGACTCGAAAGCAACAAAGCAGACGTTAACAGATTTGCCTGACCCTTGCATGGGCTTGAGTTTGAGCAATTGCGCGACTCGCCCATACAAGGGCGAGAGTCGCAACATTTTACCGCCGAGGGGAGCGACTGCCACCGGGGGGGCGCCCGCCACCCGGACGACCACCGCTGCGATTGCCACCACTGGGGCGCGGGCCGCGAGGCTTGCGCGGTGCCGGGGCCACATAGGGTGGCTCGGTCATTAGCTCTTCGGGCGGTTGTTCGCACTTGAGCGGCTCGCCCAATAGTTTGCCGATGGGCTCCAGCAAAAAGGCGTCGTCTTCACAGGCAAAGCTAATAGAGGTGCCGAGTTTGCCAGCGCGTCCGGTGCGGCCAATGCGGTGTACGTAATCTTCAGGCTCTTCGGGCAGAGTGAAGTTCATCACATGGCTGATGCCGCTAATATGGATACCGCGCCCGGCAACATCGGTAGCCACTAACACTTTAATGTCGCCGTTTTTAAAAG
>DATBNH010000443.1:0-1672 GCA_036554405.1 Cellvibrionaceae bacterium
GTATTAAACTGGTATCAACAGAATCGGTGCGCCCTTCAAGATCAATAATCTGCCTGGAAGCCGACTGCAGCGGGGTAGTGCCGCTTTGTATTAACGATGTTGACCTGGTGGGCGACTGAAAAGCCTGTTCAAGTGTGTCGGATAAAACTTTGTATTTACCCTCATTAACTTGCGAGATGGAATACATCACCACAAAAAAAGCAAACAATAAAGTTATAAAATCGGCGTAGGAAACCAGCCAACGTTCGTGATTAATAGGCACTTGGGAATTTCTACGGCGCGGCATAAAAGCCCTCCGGGTCAGCGCAGGTAGCCATCAAGTTTACTGGCGATGGCTTTGGGGTTTTCACCGTCGGCGACACCCATTACGCCTTCTATTAACATTTCCTGGTATTGACTATTACGGTTGACACACATTCGAAGCTTGTTAGCAATGGGCAATAAAAAAAGATTCGCCAGCGCCACACCGTAGATAGTGGCCACAAAAGCAACAGCAATGCCGGTCCCCAGCTGCTCGGGATCAGCCAGATTCCTCATCACATGAATCAGCCCCATTACCGCACCAATGATACCTATCGTTGGCGAGTAGCCACCCATGCTTTCATAAAAACGCACGGCATCAAGGTTGCGTTGCTCCTCTAAAATCAGATCATTTTCCAACACTCGTCTGATAGAGTCAGGCTCGTTGCCATCAACCAGAAGTTCCAGGCCTTTACGGGCAAACACATCGGCTTCCTCTTCCGCGCGACGCTCCAGGCCCAGCAGGCCCTCCTTGCGAGCCACCTCCGACCAGCTGACAATTTGTTCAATACCTTTATTAAAGTCCACTGCAGGAGGATGAAACACCCAGGAAAACATACGCAGAGCACGCTTGAGGCTATCTTTGGGAGTTTGCAGTGTCGCCGCACCTATAGTGCCGCCAAAGACAATCAGTGCAGCGGGGAAATTTAGCAACGATGCCAGAGATCCCCCTTCGATAAAATTACCACCGAGGATAGCTGCAAAGCCCAGAATAACACCGATTATGCTCAGTATATCCATATCAGTTAACCTCAACCGCCAGCGCCGGACCCACTTCCTTGAGGCTTAATACTCGATCACTGAGCCCTGCCCTGGCTACCGCCATGGGCATGCCGTAAATCACTGAACTGGCTTCATCCTGGCTCCAGATGCGGGAACCGGAATTTTTAAGCAACTCGGCCCCTTTGCAACCATCCGACCCCATACCGGTAAGTACTACGCCAAGGACACGATCCCCGTAAACATTAGCTGCAGAGCCGAAGGTAATATCCAGACTCGGCCGATAGTTCACACGCTCATCATCGGCAATGACTTTTACCGTATTTGGGTTTCGACGATCCAGCATCATTTGTTTTCCACCCGGCGCTAACAGTGCCAGCCCCGGTTTCAACTGGTCGCCATCTGCCGCCTCTCGCACGCTGATTTTACACTGCTTGTTCAGACGCTCGGCAAAAGCGTTGGTAAAGCTCTCTGGCATATGCTGCACTAAAAGAAGTGGCAGTGGAAAATTAGCCGGCAACTGAATCAACACCTCTGTTAAAGCGACCGGGCCACCTGTTGACGCTCCAATAATAATAAGCTTCGGCTTAACATCGACACTGCGTGGCTTCACCGCCGGGGGTTTGTTAATAAAATCAACCGAAGCCGAAAC
>DATBNH010000476.1:0-1513 GCA_036554405.1 Cellvibrionaceae bacterium
CCGCCGCAATAGCAGCTCGCCGCGCAGCGCCGAGCTGGAAAAACGCTTGACGGAAACCGAAGACACTTTGCACGATTACCAGCGCGATGTGACCGAGCACTTCGCCCGCACTGCCGAGCTGGTCAATAATCTCACCGAAAATTACCGCGCTATGCACGAGCATCTAGCCAGCAGTGCGCTTAAGCTGACCACCACGGAGGTGAGCCGTCAGTTGCTGGAAAATATGCAAAGGCACCTGCCGGGCGAGCGGGAAACGCCACTGGACGGCAGTAGCGTACAGGCGCCACGGGACTGGGCCCCCAAGCGTCACGGCAGCAAAGGGACACTGAGCGAAGATTACGGCTTGACCGATAGCGAGCTTGAAGCCATTAAAGAGCAGGATATGGAAGCGGCCTCCAGCACCGACAAAACATCCCAGTGAAACCCAAATTGCACGCGCGCTTATGAATATGCAGGGATTTATCCGCTTTTTTGCCTGGCCTGTTACCGCAGGCCTGGCCGCCGCGCTGATTATTTTTGTGCTCTTCCCCCAGCTGCGCCCGAACACCCCCAATCCCTCGTCGGCACCGGCCCTGCCGCAACAGCAGGCATCCTACGCCGATGCGGTGAGTAAGGCCGCCGACTCAGTGGTTAATATTTATTCGCGTCGGGTGATCGAAACCCGGCGTCACCCACTGGCCGATCACCCCCTGTATCAACACCTGTTTAACAATCCCTCACAGCAGGAGCGCGTGCAATCGGCACTGGGCTCGGGCGTTATTGTCAGCGAAGAAGGTTATATGCTGACCAATAACCACGTGATTGACGGCGCCGATGAAATTTTGGTGCTACTACATGACGGCCGCCGTGCCGGCGCTACGTTTATTGGTAACGATCCGGAAAGTGATCTGGCGGTACTTAAAATTGAGCTGGATAATCTCACCCCCATCAGTATCGGCAACCCCGCCCGGGCGCGGGTGGGCGATGTGGTGCTGGCCATAGGCAACCCCTTTGGCGTCGGCCAAACCGTTACCCAGGGTATTGTCAGCGGTCTCAGCCGTTATGGCCTGGGCCTCAGTATTTATGAAAATTATATTCAGACCGATGCCGCTATTAACCCCGGCAATTCCGGTGGCGCGCTGATTGACACCCAGGGTAACCTGCTGGGCATTAACGCGGCGATGATTTTCGATACCGTGGGCATCGGCTTCGCCTTGCCCGCCAACGACGCCATGAAAGTCCTCAAGGATATTGTGCAATACGGTCGCGTGGTGCGCGGCTGGCTGGGCCTGGATGTGGAACGCATCAGCCCGCAAGTGGCCGAAAGCCTGGGCCTGCAGAATGTCGCCGGAGTTCGGGTGACCCGGGTGATACTGCGCAACCCGGCGCACTTGGCGGGCATTCGCCCCAACGACATTATTACCCACATAAACGGCCAGCCCATTGGCAACGAGCGCCAGGGCCTCAATCATGTGGCCGATATCCCCCCCGGCACCCAAATAAGTATTCGCGTGCTGCGCCCACAAACCAACGG
>DATBNH010000483.1:0-4724 GCA_036554405.1 Cellvibrionaceae bacterium
ATATCGGTTTGCGCTATATCCGCTCTAAACGGCGGAATCAGTTTATTTCATTTGTCAGTGGTTTTTCCCTGTTGGGTATGGGCTTTGGCGTCATGGCACTGATTGTGGTGATGTCGGTAATGAACGGCTTCGACCGCGAAATGAAAGAGCGTATCCTGCGTGTTGTTCCCCACGGTTTTGTCAATTGGCAGGCCGCCCCCAAGCAGTGGCCCGATGTGCGCCAGCGGTTGTTAACCACTCCGGGGGTTGAGGCCGCCGCACCCTATGTCAGTGCTTTTGGTTTGATTTCCCAGGGCAATGCCATCGAAGGCGTTAATCTGCAGGGCATCGAGCCCGAGCTGCAGAAAACCGTATCGGCACTGGCTGACAATATGTTGCTGGGTGCGCTGGATGACTTACGCCCCGGTGAGTTTGGCATAGTCATGGGTGCCTTGTTGGCGCGCAGGCTGGGCGTGGTGCCGGGCGATACCGTTACCCTGACTCTGCCAGAAATGCAGATCACTCCTGCCGGTGTTTATCCCCGGGTGAAGCGCTTTACGGTCAAGGGGGTGTTTCGTGTCAATGCCCCGGTGGATCAAGACTTTGCCATGATCCATTTGCAGGATGCCGTGCGCTTGTTGCGCCAGGTACAGGGTGCCGAAGGTTTGCAGGTAAAAGTGGATGATATCTACAGTGCTCGGGATATTTTGCAAATCAGCCAGAGCCGTTTGGGCGAGGGCTACGAGCTGCGCGACTGGAGTCAGACCCAAGGCAGTTTGTTTCAGGCCGTGCAAATGGAAAAACGCGTGGTGGCCGCACTGCTCAGTATTATTGTCATGGTCGCGGCCTTTAATATTATCTCCAGCCTGGTGCTAATGGTAGCGGACAAACGCGCCGATATTGCGGTGCTGCGCACCCTGGGTTTGAGTGCGCGGCAGGTGATGGGTGTGTTTGTGGTGCAGGGTTTTGGCGTGGGCGTACTGGGTACTTTGGTGGGGGTTATTGCCGGCTGCTTGTTGGCTTTATCGGTGGGCAGTATTGTCGCTTATGGCGAACAACTACTCGGTCAGCAGGTCTTCGACCCCAGTGTCTATTTTATCAGTCAGTTGCCCTCGCAATTATATATGAGTGATGTGCTCACCACTGCGTTGGTGGCTCTGGGGTTGAGTTTTCTGGCCACGCTTTATCCGGCCTGGCGTGCCGCGCAAATTGAGCCGGCGGAGGCTTTACGTTATGAATAACACTACTACACCCGAAGTACTGCGAGCGCAGGATGTCAGTAAATCATATCGGCAGGGGCCGGCTTCAATCGAAGTATTGCACGGGGTTAATCTCAGCGTTAAAGCATCCGAACGGCTGGCAATTATCGGTGCTTCCGGCTCCGGCAAGTCAACCTTGCTGAATATTCTCGGCGGGTTGGATGTGCCAGATACCGGTAGTGTAGAAGTATCAGGCCAAAATCTGGCGCAGCTAAGCGCTGATGCCCGGGGGAAATTGCGCAATCAGACGCTGGGATTTGTGTATCAGTTTCACCATTTGTTGCCGGAGTTTAGCGCGCTGGAAAATGTTGCTATGCCACTATTAATTGGCAAACATAAACCGAAAGTGGCGCACTCGCGTGCCAGTGCCGTTTTACAACAAGTGGGCTTAGGGCACCGTTTGGATCACAAGCCCTCCGAGTTATCCGGTGGCGAGCGTCAGCGTGTGGCGATTGCCCGCGCCCTGGTGTGTGAACCGGCATGTGTGCTAATGGATGAGCCCACCGGCAATCTCGACGGCAATACCGCCGCCGATATTCAGGCATTAATGCTATCGCTGAATCAATCGTTGGGAACAAGCTTTGTGATCGTCACTCATGACCTGTCGCTTGCCAAAAAAATGGACCGGGCGCTAGAGCTGAAAAACGGCACGCTGGAGGCGGTGAGTGTTTAATCGTTTCTCGCTAATGTTGGGGCGCCGCTACGCGTTGTCTCGCGATAGCAGTCATCTGGTCAGCTTTATTTCGCGTATGTCGGTCCTGGGATTAGTTATTGGTGTGGCTTTACTGTTGTTGGTCATGTCTATTATGAACGGATTCGATCGTGAATTGCGTGAACGTATTTTGCGCATTTTACCCCAGGCCACGCTTTATCATAACGAGGGTATTGATAACGCCCCGGCCCTGATCGCTACACTCACGCAACATCCACAAGTCATTTCGGCGTCGGCATTTGTGAAATTGCAGGGGCTTTTATCCCGCGGCCGAGAGGTGGCACCGGTGGCGGTGTTGGGTATTGACGTGGCGGCCGAGGCGGAAAATCAGGCACTGGCCAGCTTTTTGGAAAAGGGGGATTTATCGGTACTGGCCGATCAATCTCGCGCCTTGATTATCGGCCGCGCTTTGGCCAACAGCTTGGGTGCAGCTAGCGGTGATAGGCTAACGCTGGTTATTCCGCGGCGCAGTGATAACCGCAATACACCGGATTTAGCCATTTTTGAGGTGGTGGATATTTTTGACTCCGGCACCGAAATCGATAATAACCTGGCGCTAACCAACCTTGGCGCAGCGGCCGAGTTATCGGCGCATCCGGGGCGTGCCAGCGGTGTGCGATTGCAACTTGATGATCTGTTTCGCGCCCAGCAAACCGTGTATGAACTCAACGCCAGTTTACCTTATGGTTACTACAGTACCGATTGGACCCGCACCCATGGCAACCTGTACCAGGCGATACATATGTCCAAGCGCTTGGTGGGGCTGTTGCTACTGTTGTTGATTGGTATTGCCGCGTTTAATCTGGTATCCACCTTGATTATGGTGGTGGTGGATAAACAGGGTGATATTGCCATTTTACGCACCCAAGGTGCCAGCAGCGCCGAGATTATCGGTATCTTTCTGGTGCAGGGCGGGCTCATTGGCGCGATAGGCACAGCCGCCGGATTGCTTTTGGGTATTGTCTTGTCACTGTCTATTACCCCGGCAGTAGCTGCACTGGAGCAGTGGCTGGACGTTAAGTTTCTGGCCTCGGATGTGTATCCGGTCAGTTATCTTCCGGCGCAATTATTGTGGCAGGATGTACTCTATATCGGCGTCAGTGCGCTGCTGCTCAGCCTGTTTGCCAGTCTCTATCCGGCCTGGCGTGCGGCCCGGGTATTACCGGCCGAGGCGCTGCGCTACGAGTGAGTGTCGGAGCGCTTGATTAGTCGGTCACGCTTGCGTTTTTCCCAGTTTTTCATCACCTGCCAGCGCCAGAAAAACTGCATGGCAATGTAAGCAAAGCCGCCGCACAGTAATCCCAACACCACAGAGCCGGCCAGCAACGGCTTCCAAAGATGCCCGAGTTCACTGAAAAGCCATGTCCATGAAGGCTCACTGGGGAGCGACACTCCCGGCGCATCCAGCAGCCGGCGGCCCAACCGGTAGGAGGTATAAAACATCGGGGTAATGGTCAGGGGATTGGAGATCCACACCAGCCCCATAGCAATGGGCAGGTTACAGCGAATCCACAGGGCGCATAGCGCCGCCAGCAGCATCTGCGCCGGCACCGGCATAAACGCCAGAAAAATTCCCACAAAACACGCCAGCGAAACCGAGTGACGATTGAGGTGGAACAGGTTGGGGTCGTGCAGCAAGGCCCCCAAAAATTGCAGGCCTGGCTGATTTTTTACCGTGTGGGCACTGGGAAGAAAACGCCTGAAAAGCTTGCGGGCCATGGAACTACATCTACACAGGAATTTAAGTCGGCCATTATGCCTGTATTTACGGTTGTGACCAAGTCACAGCGCGAGCGAATGCTTAGCCACCACGTGTGCTTATCAGGCCCTGCCGGGGCTTTGACGACGAAATATCACCACGGTGATGAGGCTGAGCAGACCACTGGTAAGCAACAACAGGCTCAGATGCAGCCACAGAGTGTGACCTTGATCCATCTGCACAACTTTCAGCCCCAATTGCGATAAATGATAACTGGGCCAAAGCCAGCTCAGATGTTGCAGGGCTTGCGGTAACATTGTCACCGGAATCCACAGCCCGGATAAAAAGGCCATGGGCAGGTAAATCAGGTTCACCACCCCGGGGGCGGCTTTGTCACTAAGCGTCAGCCCCAGTAGCAAACCGATAAGTGCGAAGGGCAGGGTGCCCAACAGCAACACCAGTGTCAGTAACAGCCATTGCTGGAGTTCGAGCCGCACATCGCCTGCCAGAGTGGCAACGCCATACAGCAGCAATAAAATGATTAGGGCAAAGATCATGCTGGTGAGCAGCTTGGCTGCCACATAAGCGCCAACTGGCATAGGCGACAGTTGTTTCAGGGTAAGCCAACCGTGAGCACGATCACTGGCAATGTTTATGGCAAAGTTAAACAGTGCCGGCCCCATAATGCCAAAGCAACCATAAGTGACCAGTAAGTAAGCGGCGTTGCCTGCGCCCGCGAACATCACCCCAAAAAAAGCATAAAATAACACCGGAAACAACAGTGCCGGCAAGAAAAACCCGGGTGTGCGCCAGGCGCTGAGCAAGTCGTACCGGGCTTCTTTTTGATAAATCGTTAATAGACTCATGCTACCGGCTCCTGTGTTGATTGGGTTTTTTGTGTGAGCTGTAAAAACGCCTGTTCCAGTGCCACCGGTCTGACTTCCAGCTCGGTCAATTGTGGGTCTTGCTGAAGCAGTGCGCTAACCGATTGCTCGGTAGAATGCGTGTGCAGTGATACGGTGTGTCGCTGGCGGGAGATTTCCAGCACGCCCGGCAACGCCAGCAAATCTCTATC
>DATBNH010000528.1:0-3303 GCA_036554405.1 Cellvibrionaceae bacterium
CAGAAACTAAAAATCGGTGGCCTGCTGCATCTGGCCACCGACTGGGAAAACTACGCTGAGCAGATGCTGGAGGTAATGGACGCCGCCGAAGGGTATAGCAACACCGGCGAAAATTACGTGCCACGCCCGGAGTTCCGCCCCATCACCAAGTTTGAAAAACGCGGTGAACGCCTGGGACATGGTGTCTGGGATTTGCTTTACCAGCGCAGTCAGTAAGCCGCTGTTGATTCTGGACTAATGCGCTGACAAATGACTTCGGCGGCATCCTCAAACGGCAGTAGCACCTGATCGGCGCCCATGTCCTGTAGCTTACCGGCATGCTCGGAGCTGTGCGCGGTGAGAATAATCTTGCCGCCAAAGCCCGCCGACCTCATGCATTTGAGTAAGCTGCTGCTGCCTTGCAAATCAGGCACCGTGCTAATCACGTAGCGAGCGTGCGTCAGCGGTAGCTGCTCGGGCAAATCTGGATCTTCCAGATCGCCGTACTGAATTTCTATGCCTTCACGGCGGTATTGCTCCACCATTTTCGGATCAAAATCCACACCCAGTACGGTGAGGCCCTGTTTATTCAGTTGGCGCACCACATTTCCTCCGTAGCGACCGAGGCCAAAGACAATAACATCGTATTTACGTGCACGGTTCTGGCGCTGTTCGGCTTCGCGGTGTGGCAGTTTACGCTCGAAGACATTCAGCAACGGTGAGAGGAATTCAAACAACTGATGGGAGTAGAGAATCATATAGGTGGACAAAGCAATAGTGATTAACCCCACCAGCGTAATCAGCCCCACTACCTCATCGCCAATATGACCGAGACTCAAACCCAGGGCGGCAAAGATCAATGAGAACTCGCTGATTTGCGCCACCGTTAATCCGGCCAGAAAACCGGTGCGCTTGCGATAACCCATCAACCCCATAATCACCATTACAATCAGCGGATTGCCCACTAAAACAAACACCGATAATAACAGCGCTCCCCATACCTGCGAGCCCAGCAGCGATAAGTCCAGCTGTGAGCCCAGATGAATAAAGAAAAACAACAATAAGAAGTCACGAATGCTCACCAACCGGCCGCTGATCACCTCGCGGTACTGGGTAGAAGCGAGCGCCACACCGGCGAGAAAGGCGCCCACCTCACGGCTAAAACTCATCAGCTCGCTGCCGGCCGCCAGCGCTACCGCCCAGGCAATGGCAAAAAGCACCAGCAACTCCTGGGAGCTGGCAAAATAATCGGTAAGACGCGGCAACACAAAGCGCATCATCAGCCCCACAAACACCAATAGCAACAAACCTTTCAGACTAACTCCGCCGATGGCCTGCCACAGGCTAAGACCCTCGCCCTGAGCCAGCGCTGAGAGCAGGATCATCACCAGAATGACCACCAAGTCCTGCACAATCAAAAAGCCAATGGCAATCTGCCCGTGTAGTGCGTCAATTTCCTTTTTATCAGACAACAACTTGACAATAATAATGGTGCTGGAAAAAGTCAGCGCCACGGCAATGTAAAGTGCGGCCATAAAGCCAAAGCCCAGCGCCAGAGCAATAACGAAACCGAATAGGGAGGTGAAAATGACCTGGCCGAGGCCAGTAGAGAGTGCCACGCCCCCAGTGGTACGAATCAGGCTCACATCCAGTTTCAAACCCACCACAAAGAGCAAAATGGCAATACCCACATCTGCCAGCAGATGGATATAGTCCTCGGAATGCAGCAAATCCAGCACCGAGGGGCCCACCAGAATCCCCAGGGCGATAAAGGCGACGATAAGCGGCTGACGCAAGAGGCGGGAGAATCCACCAATAATGGCCGCCAAAAGCAACAGTAATGCCAGCTCAATAAAGGGGTTATGCAACAGATTAGTGGTTTCCATCGGCACGTCCAGAGTTGCGGCATTGCACATTCAGAGCTGCAGTATACTCAAGCCTGCGCCCTACTCGCCAGTGTCGCTTTACCCGCCCTCGTCTGGCCTTTATACTCAGGCGATTCGCACAGTCAAGGTGGCGCGCATGAAAGAGCTCTATAACGAAAACCCGGTAATGTTCAAAAACAACCCTCTGGGGTTTATTTTGGCGCTGGTTCTGATCCTGGCTTTTGGTTTGGGGCTTATCATACTTCTGGTCTGGTACTTACAAACCAAATCTCTGCGCCTGGTAGTGACTAGCGAGGATGTTCTTTTTGAAAAAGGGCTGCTCAGCAAAGAGCGCTCGGAGTTGACCATTCGCAGCATACGCACCGTGCGCGTGAAACAGTCCTTCTGGAATCGCATTTTTGGTACCGGCACTATTGAACTCTACACTGCCGGCGACTCGCCTGAAATTGTGGCCAAGGGCATGCCCGACCCCAATCGGGTACGCGATATAATTAAAGCCAACGATTAACAGATACCCATGACCAGCGACGACAAAGACAAACGCGAAGCACGAAGCATCCTACTGGCCATTGTAGTGGTCTTGGCTCTCGCCGCTATTGCCTTCTTTTTGCTGCTACCCATGCTCGGCGGCATTACTGGAGGTATTTTTGCTCCCGGCCTTGGCCTTAAAGAGTCGGCGATTATTGCCTTCTTTGTCACCGTGGTTTTGCTGGTTATATTTACCCTCGCAGCTGGCGACGGCTTGCTGGGCGAATTGCAATTTATACTGGCTGGCTTTTTTACTTTTTTTATCGTTATCTGGCTTATGATCGCGTGGATCTTCTAATTGATCATATTTCACCACCCACACTCAGTAAAGTGAACCCGCTATGAAACTACTCTCTTTACCATGCATGTTGTTAGCTGTTAGCGCCTTGGGGCTATGCAGCACTGCTGCCCACGCCGATAATGCACGCGGCTTTTTTGCCGGAGGTGGCATCTCGGCTATAAATGTCGACCAAAGTACCACCTTTCACAAGGCCGACTTATGGATGGGCGAGCTATTTGCCGGCTACAAATACAATACCTGGCTCGGCGCCGAGCTGCGCTATGGCAAAGGCTTAGGTAGCGAGACATTACAATTTGACGAGAGCTGGGGTGATATTGCGGCAGTGGTCGATATTGAGTTACAGATGGACCTCAATCACTACCGTGCAGCTTATTATAGAGCCGAAGCGATTAATGAAACCGGTCGCTTCTACGGACTGGTGGGCTATGCGGAGATAGACTACACCATTTCCTACGCGGGTCAGTTTACCGACCTCGAAGAAGACGGATTGTCTTGGGGACTGGGTTTTGGTTTTTATCTAACTCGACGAGGTCCATCGCGCGCAGTGCGGCCGCGCGCAGGACGCGGAGGTTATCGTGGTGCGCGGCGCCGCCGAACAATCGCTGCTGC
>DATBNH010000558.1:0-2939 GCA_036554405.1 Cellvibrionaceae bacterium
GAGATGGTAATGCCGGGCGACAACGTACAGATGAGCGTGACGTTGATTCACCCGATTGCGATGGAAGACGGTCTGCGCTTTGCGATTCGCGAAGGTGGCCGTACCGTTGGTGCTGGTGTAGTTGCCAAAATCATCGAGTAAGCGGTTGTTGTAATGTGGAAGAGGTGGGCTTATGCCCGCCTCTGCCTTTTAAGATTTTAGGCCAGTAGTTCAGTTGGTAGAGCGTCGGTCTCCAAAACCGAATGTCGGGGGTTCGAATCCCTCCTGGCCTGCCATTTTGCATGTTGTCTGTAGGTTGATGCAGTTATGAGTACAAAAGCCGAGGCAAAAGAGTTTCGCCTGGATACCGTCAAGTGGGCCCTGGTTGTTGCCGTGGTCGCTGTGGGCGTGGTTGGCAATTCCGTTTACTCTGCCGAGCCTCTGCTTTATCGCGTGCTGGCCCTGTTGGTGCTCAGTGGTGTGGCGCTGGCTGTGGCTTATAACACCGCCAAAGGCAACGCCTTGTGGCGCTTGCTGCAAGAATCGGTGGTTGAAGTGCGTAAGGTTGTCTGGCCTACCCGTCAGGAAACCAATCAAACCACGCTGTTGGTTGTGGCTGTAGTTATTGTGACAGCATTGATTCTTTGGGGGCTGGATACCATTTTTGGTTTTGTTGCCTCCAGGATAATAGGATAAGAGACTCATGGCGAAGCGTTGGTACGTGGTCCACGCCTATTCAGGCTACGAGAAAAGAGTGGCTAATACTCTGCGTGAGCGCATTGAGCTGCATGGCATGCAGGATTTGTTTGGCGACGTATTGGTCCCCACTGAAGAAGTGGTGGAAATGCGTGGCGGCCAGAAGCGCAAAAGTGAGCGCAAGTTTTTCCCAGGCTACGTGCTGGTGCAAATGGAGTTGAATGACGATAGCTGGCACTTGGTTAAAGATACTCCGCGTGTTATGGGCTTTATTGGCGGCAAAGCCGATCAGCCTGCGCCCATTACCGATAAAGAAGCTGAACTGATTTTGCAGCGCGTGGACGACTCCATTGAGAAGCCCAAGCCTAAAACCATTTTTGAGCCCGGTGAAATGGTGCGTGTAATCGACGGTCCGTTCAACGATTTCAACGGTGTTGTGGAAGAAGTGAATTACGAGAAAAGCCGGCTGCGCGTTGCTGTGCTTATTTTCGGACGCTCCACGCCAGTTGAGCTTGAGTTTGGTCAAGTAGAAAAGAGTTAATGATGTAAGCTCAGCGCCTCAGGTGTTGAGTACAGAGATTTTACGGCCTTCCTTTGCTTGGCAAGGGAAGGCTTTTGCGTCCTTGAGTGATTAACTCAGGGTTAAACGGGGAGCCAGTGAAAGGTTATTGCATACGATAACCCGGAGGCGCTACTACCCACAATAGGAGTTAGTGATATGGCCAAGAAAGTAACAGCCTACATCAAATTGCAAGTTGGTGCAGGCAAGGCAAACCCAAGTCCACCTGTTGGCCCGGCACTCGGTCAGCACGGTGTGAACATTATGGAGTTCTGTAAAGCGTTTAACGCCCAGACCCAGAATATGGAAGCCGGTGCGCCGGTTCCGGTTGTGATCAGCGTTTACAGCGATCGCAGCTTTACCTTTGCCATGAAAACCCCACCTGCCTCTTTCCTGCTGAAAAAAGCAGCCGGTATCAAGAGTGGTTCACCGCGCCCAAATACTCAAAAAGTTGGCAAGGTTACCCGTGCTCAGCTGGAAGAAATTGCTACCACCAAAGCGGCTGATTTAACCGCGGCGGATATGGATGCAGCCGTACGTACTATCGCCGGTTCTGCCCGTGCGATGGGCATTGAAGTGGAGGGTGTATAACATGGCTAAACTGTCCAAGCGTCAGCGCGCTATCGCTGAAAAAGTTGACCGTACCAAGCAGTATTCTATTGAAGAGGCAGTAGCCCTGTTAAAAGAGCTGTCCTCTGTCAAATTCGCAGAAACCGTTGATGTTTCTGTGAACCTCGGTATTGATCCTCGTAAATCTGACCAGGCTGTACGCGGCGCTACTACCTTGCCCCATGGTAATGGTAAAGACGTGCGTGTTGCTGTTTTTGCTCAAGGTGCCAATGCCGATGCAGCCAAAGCGGCGGGTGCTGAATTTGTTGGTATGGATGAGTTGGCGGCCGAAATTAAAGGCGGCATGATGGACTTTGATGTGGTTATCGCCAGCCCTGACGCGATGCGTGTTGTCGGTGCTCTGGGCCAGGTTCTGGGCCCTCGCGGCCTGATGCCCAACCCGAAAACCGGTACCGTTACCCCGGATGTTGTTACCGCTGTTAAAAATGCCAAAGCCGGCCAGGTGCGTTATCGCGCCGATAAAGGCGGCATTATTCATGGTGGCATTGGCAAGTTGACTTTTGACGCCAATGCGTTGAAAGAAAACCTGGAAGCACTGTTGGCTGATTTGAAAAAATCCAAGCCGTCGACAGCAAAAGGCGTTTACTTACAAAAAATCGCACTGAGCACGACCATGGGTCCGGGCTTGGTGATCGATCATTCTTCTCTGGTAGTTTAACCAGAACCAGAACTTTGGGGCCTGTGCGAATGCAGGCCGTCAAAGACCGTAGGTGGTCTGGCGTGAGTCGACCTTAATAATCAGCCTACGCAGACGGTGAGTCCCCTTCCGTAGTAGCGGAAGATTTCACCGAATAGGGGTGTCGGCGAAGATTGTCGATACTGAAATAAAACGACGGACGTTGTCTGTCAAAACAGGAGAAATCCCGTGGCATTAGGACTTGTTGGTAAAAAGGCGATTGTCGCTGAAGTCCAGGAAGCTGCGAAGAGCGCTCTATCTGCTGTGGTTGCCGATTCACGCGGCGTTACCGTAGCGAAGATGACTGCTCTGCGTAAAGAGGCCCGTGAGAACGGTGTATGGCTTAAAGTCGTACGCAATACTCTGGCCCGTCGCGCTGTACAGGGTACCGACTACGAG
>DATBNH010000567.1:0-1646 GCA_036554405.1 Cellvibrionaceae bacterium
TATTGGAATCTATTGCCCCCATTATTCTTCGCTGCGTACATTGCCTGATCTGCATTTCTCAGTATTTCAATCGGATCAGATGCATCTTGTGGGTAAATGGTGATACCCACGCTTGTTGAAATATAAACGGTTTCTTGTCCCAGCTTAAAAGGTTCCGCCATTTTTTTAACGAGATTGTTCGCGATCAGGTCAACTTGATCAGGACTGTCCAGGCCACCCAAAATGATGACGAATTCGTCGCCCCCAAATCGCGCAAGGGTATCCGTTTCGCGGAAAAGACTGCGCAGTCGCTTTGACGCTGCAACCAAAAGTGTGTCACCAAAATCGTGACCCTGTGTGTCATTGATATGCTTGAAGCCATCTAAGTCGAGGAATAAGAAAGCGATATTTTTATGAGCACGATCAGCTAATTTGATGGCCTGTTCAAGCTTATCACCTGCCATTTTACGATTCGCCAACCCAGTGAGCGGGTCGTAATGTGCCTGTTCCCAAATAATCAGCTCTGATTTTTTTCGGGCTGTTACATCTTCACAGAGAGACGCTGTCGCAATCAGTTTTCCGTCGTCATCCAGGACGGGTGTGTTATACCACTCACAATTAATGGTTCTGCCATCTTTAGTGACATTATCATTATTGCTTCGCCCTCCACCTTTTCGCTCCAACAACGCATTAAACACCTGACCAACCTCAACCGCTGCCTTCGAATCAGGTTTCAGGATTAAATCTGCCGCATGCTTACCTATTGCTTCATCAGCTGAGTATCCAAAAATATTTTCGGCTGTTTTATTCCATTGTGTAACAAAGAATTCTCTATCCCATGTTATGGCGGCCAGAGGCGTGTTTTGAAGATGGTGAGATAGCTTTAATTCGCTTTCTCTAAGTGCATGCTCCGTTTTAAGGCGATCTTCAACGTCTTTTAGCAACATGCCCAGCAGGGCCGTAGCCGGCGTAAAAGTAAGAACGAGTGGCATGGCAACCGTCGACATTACTCCCGCAAGAACAGTAACGGGTAGCTGGGTAAATAGCAGGATTACAACAAGGTGCACTAGCAGGCCAAATAGCAAAAGCTGCGATAGCTTGATCTTCGCCCAGCCTTTTTGAACGCAGTATCGATAGCCTAAACCCATGCAGGCGGAAGCAATAACAACAGCCACACCAACGTAGACACCGGCCCCACCAAGGAATAGGCGGTATCCTCCCGCGATGACGGCCGCAATGGCGGCCACAAGGGGGCCACCGAAGAGGCCCGATATGCTCAGAATGACGGATCGAGGGTCGAAAATGACGCCGGGGTTAACTTCTATAGGTAAAAACATACCAACAACACAAATCCCACCAAAAACAATGCCTGATAGAATTTTTTCAACATGTTGATTTTTATGCAAGAATCGAAAAATAAAACCGTGCAAAAAACTCAGTGACAATAGAAGCGCTAAAAGATTAATGAAGCCTATTATCATAATGAATCACAACGGGTTTTGTAGAGACCATTTTATGTAAGCCGGGCGACCAGGACCTGACCCGTGCAGTGGTAGTAAGAAGAATGACCTAACGAGTCAGCCAAGTACACCGGTAATACTCAACAGCCAGGGCAGAAAAACCGAGTAAAGGAAAGCCGACAGCGCCATTGCAAGACCGGAGAATGC
>DATBNH010000590.1:0-2493 GCA_036554405.1 Cellvibrionaceae bacterium
CACCAGTAAACACCTAGCGCAAAAGTGACCACCAACCATAAACTGTACAAAGGCAAAGGCAAATCAGCGATCAACCAGTACACTGGAATTGCCGCCAAGGTACCGAAGGTGCCGGGTGCCTTGGGTGCGAGACCAGAACCAAAACCAAACGCAAACAAATGGTTAGGATTGGTCAACAACTGGTGCACAGAAGGCTTGGGTAATGTGTGTTTTTCACCGCTCAAAATGCGTGTATCCTTTTTCGCTTACGGGGTAATCGTGGCCTTCCAGTGTGCAGTGCACACCGCTGCCAGCGCCAATGCGACCAATTACACTCGCCTGTATTTTGCCCGCCGCTTGTAACTGCGCCAACTCGCTCATCTGTGCCGGCGCTACAGTAAACAATAATTGGTAATCATCACCACCACTCAAAGCCCAGTGGCGCTGTAACTCCAGCGCCTGCTGAGCCACCGGTGCACTCACGGGCAAACTGGCCACGTCTATTTCTGCGGCTACATCGCTGGCCTGGCATAAATGGCCAAGATCGGCCAGTAAACCATCGGAAATATCCAGCGCCGCACTGGCAATACCACGCAGTGCCTGACCCGCCGCCAATTGCGGTTCGGGCCGATAAAAGCGCTGATGCAGATAATCGCTGTGTTCGTTATCCGTACTCCCTGTCAACTGCGCCAATGCCGCCGCGCCATCGCCCAGGGTATTGGTCACCAAAATAAAATCATCCACCGCCGCGCCATCGCGCCTTAAGGCCTGCCCGGGTGGCAACTGCCCCATCACCTGCAGGGTAATGCTCAGCGGGCCGGCTGTGGTATCGCCACCCACCAGCGTACACTCATAACGCTTGGCACACTCGCGCAAACCACGACTAAATCCTTCAACCCAGTCGCGGCGCTCATCACTCGACCAGGCAGCAGGCAGCGTTAGCGCCAAGGTGAACCAAGCAGGTGTGGCACCCATGGCGGCCAGATCGCTCAAATTAACCCTGAGCGCGCGCTGGGCAATATCTTCAGCATCGGCTTCGGCAGGAAAATGCACATCTGCCACCAGCGTATCTACCGAGATTACTAACTGTTGATCGGGGGCTGGTATTAACAGGGCCGCGTCATCGCCAATGCCCAGCACCACCGATGCGGGCAGTTCATTAGCACTGGCAAAATAGTGCCTGATTAGCTCAAACTCACCCACACTCAGCGCCCATTGCGCCCGGCGTTCACTTCCAACGCGCGCACATCGGCGGCAGCGCGGTCGAGCACACCATTGACGAACTTATGACTGTCGGTGGCACCAAATTTCTTCGCCAGTGCCACCGCTTCGTTAATCACCACTTTATAAGGCACATCGATACGAAACTTAAGCTCGTAGCTGGCAAGACGCAGCAACGCCTCGGTAATCGGGTCCAGCTCGTGACCAGCGCGATCCGTCAGATGCGGTATATACACGGCCTGCACTTCATCCAGATGCTTGGGCACCTGGTGCAGGAGCTCATGGAAGTAGGCTACATCGACATTGCTCATGTCGTTATCGGTGCGAAACTCCGCCTCGATAGCATTAAGAGTGGCACTGGCCATGCGCCATTGATACAAACCCTGCATGGCATAATGGCGCGCCTTGCGCCGGGCTGCCGGTGAAACTGTTCGTTGCTCGCTCATTTATATCTTACTCAACAGAGAAACCATTTCCAGCGCGGTAGAGGCTGCCTCAACGCCCTTATTACCGGCTTTGGTGCCAGAGCGCTCGATGGCTTGTTCGATACTGTCTACCGTCAGTACGCCAAAAGTAATGGGCAGGCCGCTGTTCAGCGACACCTGCGCCAGGCCCTTAGTGCATTCTCCGGCCACATATTCAAAGTGGGGCGTGCCGCCGCGAATCACCGCACCCAGGGCGATAATTGCATCGTGCTTTCCGGAGGCTGCCACTTTTTGCGCCACCAGCGGAAACTCAAAAGCACCGGGGACGTAATAGATAGTAATGTCAGCATCGTTAATACCGTGACGGCGCAGAGTATCCAGCGCGCCGTCTTTCAGGCTCTCGACCACAAAGCTGTTCCAGCGACTGACAATAAGGGCGTACTTACCTTTGCAGGCGGCAAAGTCACCTTCAATAATGTGTTTATTCATAGTGTATTCTCTCGGTTAATCAATAATCCATTTGGCCGCCGGGCCAATAGGCATCAATCTATTAATTGTGCTCAACCCACATTGGGCTCGATATATTCCACCACTTCCAAATCAAAACCCGACAGCGACGAAAAGCGCATAGGGGCGGACATCAAACGCATTTTGCGCACGCCCAACTCGCGCAATATCTGCGAGCCCGTGCCCACCTGTTTGTAAACAACATCGGGGCTTCTGTAGCGCTGGCGCCCCGAAAGCAGCCAATCGATGGACTCCTCCATATCGCGGGTGGACTCATCGTGACAGATTAACACCAAAACCCCGGCGCCCTCGCGTTCAATCTGAGCCAGCGCATTGCCATAGGTCCAGCCCGACCCACCAT
>DATBNH010000596.1:0-5457 GCA_036554405.1 Cellvibrionaceae bacterium
TTTCTGCCTCATGGAGATAATCCATTTTATGGAGGCAGTATGAATAAAATAGTAGTTTTTGGTAAGCCCGGAAGCGGGAAGTCCACCTTAAGCAAAGCGCTAGCGTTGGCGACTGGCATACAGCTATACCAGCTAGATTCCATAACCTACAAGAAAAATGGAGAGCTAGTGGATCGTGAGTCATTCGATAGATTGCATGACAAAATCCTATCGTTTGAACGTTGGATAATTGATGGCTTTGGCCCCATGAGCTCATTTAACCAGCGACTGAAAGCCGCCGACACATTGGTTTACATTGACCTGCCATACTATACCAGCTACTGGCTTGTGACTAAGCGACTACTAAAAGGACTTGTGGTAAAACCAGAAGGTTGGCCTGATGGCAGCTCAGTACTGAAAGGCACCCTGGAGAGCTATAAGGTTTTAAGGTTATGTCCAAAATTTTGGAATGATAATTTTCTACGCAGGCTAGAAATGATGTCAACCGATAAGTCATTGTACATCGTTAAGTCGGTTTCTGAGTTAAACGACTTTGTCTCTAGCCATATCAAATAGATAAGGCTGTACGGAAGCCAAATGTTGAAGTTTGGTGTGTGTTTTTCGAAGGCACCTGATTCTGTAACTACCGCAGTGTGAATGCCCGGTTCATTAAAGCTGATTAAGGTCGACCAAATAAATTAGCCAGTATGACTCCGATAAACCATAAACGCTTCAGCGCGGTCGGTAAATACGCCGTCAACGCCGAGTTGTAGCAGGTGCGTCCATTCATCTTCAAAGTTGGCGGTGTACACCCAGTTTGTAAGGCCGCGTTTATGGGCGTCGTCTACCAGTTCTTTAGGCGTACCCAACAGGGAGGTGTTCAGTGAATAGGCGGCCAGTGCCTCGCAGCAGGCGGCGTAGTTGAGCGGCACTGAGGCCAGTAATACCCCGCGTTTAACCTGTGGTAATAACTGCAGCATGGCGAACAGTTCGTGGTGGTTAAAGCTCGATACCACATAGTGCTCCAAGCCTGTGCCGCTACTGGTGCGGTATTCTTGCAGTTGTTGGGATAAAAGATCGGCGCAGCCGGGGTTTTTAATTTCGATATTAAGCAGTGCCCGCTCGCCCACGCGCGTTAACACGTCTACCAATTTTGGTAACGGTTCGCCATTGGCTAGCCGTAGTTCTTCGAGCGCATGGGTGCTTAAGTCTATCAGCTGTTCGCTACCGGTAATTTGGCGTCCCAGGCGGTGGTCGTGGGTTACCCAGAGTTCATTGTGCAAATGCCAGATATCAATTTCAATGGCATCTACTCCTAACGCCAACGCATTATCAATGGCGGCCAGTGAGTTTTCCGGGTGCGTTGTCTGAGCGGTGATGGGGCTACCACGGTGGGCGATGCAGAGCATGAATGATCCTAGGTGTTTGACGGCGGAGTAATGGGCTGCGGACGCCCGTATAAAAAGCCCTGAATATAATCGATGCCGATGCGGCGGCAGAGTTCAGCGGTCTGTTCGGTTTCCACCCCTTCGGCCAGGGTTTTAACGCCCAAGGCGCTGATCATTTGGTTAAGTGAATCGAGTAGTCGAAAGCGCGGCGAGTCGGCGCTGTCGAGATTGCGCACTAAGGCGATATCAAATTTGAGGTAATCGGGTGGTACTTCTACCAGCTCCAGCAGCCGCGCCTGGCCGGCGCCAAAGTCGTCGTAGGCGAGACCTATATCCAGCGAGGTGAGTTCGCGTCGCACTTCGCTCATGGCATCGAGATCGGTAATGGCCGCTTCGTGTACTTCAAATACCAGTTGCAGTTGACTATAGCGTTGACGCAAGCGTTTTAGCTCGGCTAAGAGCACATCAAAATCTCGCGATTCGCTGGGGTGGGTATTAAAAAACAAGGGCGCGGTTATGTTAGCGGCGGCGGCCTCTGCAAAGCATTGCTGACGAAATAACTGACTGAGTGCCACTTCAGAGTCCAGGGTTTCGGCCAGATTAAACAGCGCGGCGGGGCTTTCGCCCAGTACCGGATGCGCGCCGCGACCCAGCAGTTCGAAGGCAAAGGGGCTGCCGTCGGCGTGAGTGATTAACTGGTGAAAGCCGCGTACCTGGCGGTTTTTCAGCAGCTCGAAAAACTCGCGGGTGTGCAGCGGAAAGTGCTGGGGCAGGTGGTTGATGCCAACCCGGGTGGCGTCGCGAGCGGCCTGGGTCTGGTTGCCATCTTCGGCCATCAGCCGAAACTCGTGCTCGCCAAAATGCAGCACAAAGCCGGGTTCCACGGGGGTAGTTTGAGTAATAGCCTGGTGATTAACAAAGGTGCCGTTGGTGCTGCCAAGATCGCTCAGCAGCAGAGTTTCATCCAGGGCTTCAAAGCGTGCATGCTGGCGCGAGATACTTTCCATATTGAGCTGCAAATCGCACTCAGCGTGACGACCTACCACACAGGGCAGGTCGGTCAGTGGGTAGCGGCGGGTGTGGACGCTGACACCGCTGGCACTTTCAAGATAGTATCTTAGGGTCACGCAGTGGTTCCTGTTTGCGTAATAGGCCAGATACCTAATAGTAGACCCAATAGCGGTTTATTTCAGCAACTGTTAGAGGCTTCCTATCGCCTCGCTCAATAGCCCGAGTTTTTCATCATTCAGCCCCGCCACGTTAATGCGGCTGTTTTCGGTCATATAGATGCTGAATTCCTGTTTCAGGCGCCGCACCTCAGCGGTGGACAGCCCCAGGAAGGAAAACATGCCGCGCTCAGATCGAATAAAACTGAAATCGCGCTGCGCCTGACAGGTATTCAGCGCGCCTACTAATTGCTCGCGCAATTGTTGGATGCGCTCGCGCATGTTGGCCAACTCGCTTTGCCAGAGGCTATAGAGCTCGGGGCTGTGATAGATAATATCTACAATAGCCGCACCGTGGGCGGGGGGCATAGAGTAGAGGCCGCGGGTGATATTTAACAGCTGGCTGTTGATGGCGGCGGCCGCATGGCTTGAGGAGCCCACCACTGATAAGCTGCCCGCACGCTCGCGGTAGAGGCCAAAGTTTTTGGAAAAGGATGTAGCCAGAATCAGCTCCGGCAGGTTTTCGGCCAACAGACGCAAGCCCCAGGCATCTTCATCCACGCCCTCGCCAAAGCCCTGATAGGCCATATCAATAAAGGGCGTAAAGCCGATAGTGGCGGCGCAATCGGCCACCGCTTGCCACTGCTCACGAGTGAGGTCGGCGCCACTGGGGTTGTGGCAAGAGGCGTGCAGCAACACCAAGTCGCCCGCTTGAGCCTGATTAAGGGTGCTCATCATACGGTCGAAATCAATGGTGTGCCGCTCAAAGTCGTAATAGGGGTACTCTTTCAGCTTAAGACCGGCGTTGCCTAGTAAGGGAATATGGTTGCCCCAGGTAGGTGTGCTTACCCACACAGTGGCGCCGGGCCTGGTGCGCTGGATCAGCTCGGCGGCCACCCGCAGCGCGCCACAGCCGCCAGGTGTCTGTAGCGTGGCGATGCGCGTATGGTTAATCACGCGGTGTTGTTTGCCAAAGGTCAGCTCTTGCACGGCGGTATTGGCGCCGGGTATGCCCGCCGGGGCGGTGTAGGCTTTAGTGGTTTCCTGTTCGGCGCGCAGTGTTTGCGCGCGTTTCACACTTTCCAGAATGGGCGTGAGGCCATGGGCATTGCGGTACACACCTACACCCAAATCAACCTTGCGGGGGGAGGGATCGGCGGCAAAGGCGCTGCTTAAACCGAGAATCGGATCGGCGGGCAGTAGAGGCAGGTGTTCGAACATAGCAGGCTCCAGGTAGTGTGCTCGGCGCATTATACAGGCCCCTATCGACTTGTGCGGTGTTTGTGATGGCGGCGGTTTGGGAATTTGTCAATGGACAGGTGTTCAAGGGCTGCGGCTCGTTGCCTGTTGCAACTTGGGTTATAATCGCCCGCTTAACTGAGAGGTAACTATGTCTAGATTCTGGAGCCGGGTGATTCGCGAGATTGAACCCTATGTGCCTGGCGAGCAGCCGCAAATTGATGGCTTAATCAAGCTCAATACCAACGAGAGTCCGTATCCTCCCTCGCCGCGGGTACACGAGGTATTGAGCGGCGATGACCCCGACAAGCTCAAGCTCTATCCAGACCCGGATGCTCGCGAGCTGCGACAGACCTTGGCCGATTATTATCAGCTGCCGCTGGCATCGGTATTCGTGGGCAACGGCTCCGATGAAGTGCTGGCTGAAATGTTTATGGCTTTTTTTCAGCAAGACCAACCCATTCTGTTTCCCGACATTACCTACAGTTTTTATCAGGTTTATTGCCAGTTGTTTTCTATACAAAGCGAGCAAGTGCCGCTGGCGGATGATTTCAGTATTAATCTGGATGATTACGCGAAGCCCTGCGGCGGGGTGATTTTTCCTAACCCCAATGCGCCTACGGGTGTGCCTTTATCGCTTTCGGCAATTCGCGACTTTGCCGCCAATAACTCCGATACACTGGTGGTTGTGGATGAAGCCTATATTGATTTTGGTGGTGAGAGCGCGGTGGCGCTGGTACCCGAGTTCGACAATATACTGGTGGTGCAAACCCTGTCCAAGTCGCGTTCGCTGGCAGGCATTCGAGTGGGCTTTGCCATCGGCCACGCAGATTTAATTTCCGGATTGGAGCGGGTTAAAAATTCCTTTAATTCTTATCCGCTGGACCGCCTGGCGCAGTTGGCGGCGCGGGTGGCAATCGAAGATGATGCCTACTTTCGCGAGTGTTGCGATCGGGTAATGAATACCCGCCAGCACACGGCACAGGCTTTAACAGAGCTGGGTTTCAGTGTATTGCCATCGGCGGCCAATTTTGTTTTGGCCCGACCGCCTGCGGGGGTCGATGCATCAAATGTCATGCAACAGCTGCGTGAGCGTAAAATTATTGTGCGGCATTTTAATAAGCCGCGCATTAAAGATTACCTGCGAATTACCATTGGTACCGATGCGCAAATGGCGCGTTTGATAGAGGTGTTGACAGATTTATTGCAGACGCCATAGCCATTTTTCTTAAAGCTTAAGCACCGGCTTATGCGTTGCGTGCTTTAACCGCGCGCACGGTAAAGGACCTGTTGAGCCCAGTCCATTGCAGCAGGCGTAACAACTCCTGGTTGCATTGATTAAGCACAAAATCAGGAGCCTTTACCTGCCGGCTATCCTTCAGCATCAGCAATAAAGCCAGTGCAGCCAAGCCAAAATCCCCTGTCTCTTTAAGGTCAAATTCAAAACGTTGACTATTGAGGCGTTGGCAGTCTTTTAACAGGCGGCGCCATTGTCCCAGGCAGCGAATATCCGGTTTTCCGCTGATATTGATTTTCAGACAGTGGCCGTTCTGGACGGGGTGCCAATACACCCGGGCGGCCTTGGATTTATTGCTGATGGCTGCGCTAGTTGTGGCCTTTGCATTTTTGACAGCGGCTGCTGGCGCCACTGTCGCATTTGGCCTTGAGGGTTTCGCTTGTCTATC
>DATBNH010000612.1:0-1903 GCA_036554405.1 Cellvibrionaceae bacterium
GCGAGTAAGTACGCAAGGGCCAATCAAAAGGTAATGTGGGGCATTCGTTCTTTCTGCTTAAAAAGATCAATTTCTGTTATGGCAGAAAAAAGCCAGCAGAAGAATCTGCTGGCAAGCCACTACTGTCAGAGGCAGAGAGCACACTGAAAGATGGTTCCGTTTTACATTTGAAGACCCCGGCTTCGAAACACTGAGACAGGATCGCAACGGCACCTCCCTGCGCCGCAGCCGACTTGGCCTAAAAAGCCGCACGCACTCCAAAGGTGTAGGTGGTACCCGGGAAATACGCGTTGAACGTCTGACTGGAATCTTCCAACCAGGTCGACATAGGCTCGTTTGTCAGGTTGTAAGCATCAAACGTCAGCGTCAGATTGTAATCCGAAAAAATAGGCAACAGATAACTTGCCGTTAAATCCACTTGGGTACGAGCCCGAGATTTAAACGGTGTGGTACCCCAGATATTACCGATATCAGTCCCATCCTGACGGTAGATAGTCAGCCGAGTCTGGAAGGTGTCGTTCTCGTAATAGGCGGTAAAACTACGAGAATCGGCCACACCATTAATAAAGGTGCCGTCATCGGATGACTGATTGAGCTTGTTAGCACTGGCATTAAAACCCAAACCATCCACTAAGAAATCCAGCGGCTGCACCCAGATTAACTCAAACCCACTCAAATCAACCGCATTGGCATTAACAGTTGTTTCCATCATGGTGATACAGTTTGGCGCACAGGTGGCCAGCTCATTTTGCATAACATCGGTCAAGGTGCTGGTATCAATTCCCCAGTCACCCAGCTCAGTAAACGGTACAGCAACTGTCTGCCCTTCAGTGAAGTTTTTCATGTCTTTCATGTAGAAGTTCCAGGCAATAAACCCTAGATCACTGAAATAAAACTCACCACCAACGTCCAGGTTTAAAGATTCAAAGGGTTTGAGAAAGGGATTGCCTGCCCGGGCGGTACTAATGCTATTGCTGTTAAAGCTGGCATCGGGGAACATGTTAGACGGCATGGCACGCGTCAAGCTTTGAGAGACGGCAAAGCGCAAGGTTACGTCCTCGGCCACTTCATACAATAAACTCATAGAGGGCAAGACTTTATCGTAGGTGGTGTTGGTTTCGTTTTCCCTGGCAGTCATTGTTTGCTCGGTCTCCACATAGCGTACCCCCACATTAGTACGCAGTGGGCGTCCGGCCATATTCAACTCGTAGTTAAGCTCACCGTAAGCGGCCAACATAGTCTCTTCGATACCGCCAAGGCCCTGACCAAACTGATCGCCACCGCCGGTGTTTACGCTGGGCGCAAAGGCGCTATAGTTGGTATCTTCCTTGAATTTGTCCCAATTAATCCCGGCAATGCCGTTAATGCCCTGATAGCCACTTATGCCCGTACCCAAATCGGTATTTTGGGCATCTACAACATAGTCATTAAAATTTTCAAGCAAGTCCGGTTCTTGGCTCAATAGGTAATCCAGGTACTCGCCACTATAAGATTGAATGGCTGTGCTGGCAAAATCGTACGCCAAACCAAACTTCACACCAATGCGGTCGGGGTCTTCACCCCAGGCAAAGTCACTATGGAAACCTTCGGTTTCTGTCTCGCGGGAGCCGCGCTGGAAACGTAAATCGGGGTTCATATTCCAACCCTCATTGCCGTCTACGGGGCCAGGGGTAGCCGTCCAACCGATACTGGCAAGCGAGAGATCTTGAGAGTAATCCATACGCGGCACAATACTACCGCTGTTATAGTCAAACTCAACCGTGCCCTTGTTGCTGGGATAGTAGAGGATGTAAGGCTCATCCCGTGAAAAATCAGATTTTGTCTGGCTGTAAGACAAATCCATTTTCCAGGTATCGCTCAATTGCCAGCTCATACTGGGCATAAAGCTGGTGAACTCCAGCTC
>DATBNH010000630.1:0-2287 GCA_036554405.1 Cellvibrionaceae bacterium
TAATACTGTTCTTTTTCGTGCAAGCAGCTTTGGATCCTACTGCTTCAATTACAATAAATGGCATCGCGACTACTGATCAGCATGCAAAAATGTTTGCCGCTGTATTCTGTGCTTTGTTTCCAATTTTTGGTCTGTTTTTAGCTTTCGTTCCAGAGAAGCACTTAGATAAATGGATAACAGTAATTGTTAAACGGCTTAGTTAAATTAAAACATAACACATATGAGCCTTCTCGGAGTCAATAGGTAAAACCGCTCTTCTGGCCGCGTTAGCGGCCAGTTTGTTGTCCATCAGCAAGATAGACTGCTTCATCTGTCATCATGGTTGCCAGGCGATAGCCTGCAACAAACACATATCGGGGCTCTCTTATCTCATGCTCAATGAGTGCCTGCTGATTTCAGCATCCTTGCTGACAGCAGGGGCACCAGACATTCATCGGTTAACCTGTTGCTGGCACTATTCAAGGCGTCGGGCTTAAAGCCAGTTAGTTTCAGGCTCAGCACAGGTGCAAACCATCTTGCTGATGGTAATGCGCGGCGACAAGGTGTCTAATCAAGGCCGTTTGGCTACGGCAGTGTGCCAGAAGGCGGGGTGGTTCAGCTTATTGCTAAGAGTTACCCAACCATCATTTGAGCATCAGCCATGGTGTTCCAGTTAGACGTTCAGCTCACCTTGTCCCGCGACTTAACCGGCTAGGAATCGCTTCTCATCAAACACCTTCTGATTTTTCAGCATGTAGTAAACGCAACGGCCAACCTTGTGCGCCAGAGCGCTGAGTGCTTTGGCTTTGCTCATGCGCTTTTGTAATTTGAGTAAGTGGGCTTTGGCTTTGTCGTTACCGCGCAGATAAAGCACAGCAATTTCACCGAAGGCCCACTTAAGGTGGGCATTGCCAATTTTATTGCCCTGGGTGCCATAGCTTTTACCTGCAGATTCAGCTTTGCACTTAATCAGCCGGCTGTAGGATGCAAAGTCTTGTACCGTGCTAAAGCGGGCGATATCACCAATCTCATACAGAATGGTGAGTGCCAGAATGCGGCCAATACCGGGGAAGCTGGTGAGAATGTGATAATCACTACCGCTATGATGTTTCGCATGTTTTTCAATAAAGCATTCAACGGAGCTGAGTTCGTGCTTGTAAAACGCAATGATATTAAGGTCGAGGTCGATATTGCGTTGTACACAATCATCGTCAAAGCGGTTACGCATGGCTTCGCGTGCAAAGTCATACCGCAAGTTCAGATCCATTGGCGGTAAATTGTATTGGCTGGTCGTGTTTTTGACGTGCGCTTTTAAATCCGCACCATGGCGGACGATACGGGTGCGGCGGCGCAGTAAATCACGGGCAGCGCGCATTTCAGGCGGATAAACATAGGCCAGTGGGAAATTGCCACCGCGAATAAGATGGGCGATTTTATAGGAGTCAATGCGATCATTTTTTGCTTTACCGCCATGAATGGCTTTCATATACAGAGCATGACCAAGAATAAAGTCGATACCGTGTTCAGCACAAAAATCGCTGACCCAGTACCAACAATGCATGCATTCAACGCCCACAACAATATTGCCGATGTAAGGTGCTAATAAATCGAGTAAAGGTTCTGGTAATGCTTTGATTTCGCGGTGTAAGATGGTGTCACCATTAGCATCCAGAATGCAGACGTATAACGAGCGGGCATGCAAATCAATTCCACAATAGTATGGATGTTGTGTAGTATAAAATTTCATTGGGTCTTCTCCTTTTTGGTTTGGTCGCCTTCCAGCTTAGCCAAATGGCTGGGCTGGGGAGAAGGCTCAATGAGTATCAAAGCTTTACAATAGCCTCGGGGCTGGCTTAATGTCCCTGACAATACAGGCCAGGGACAACAAGAATGACCATAAAAAATACTGCAGTTAACCATAAAGTGATCTGGATCACCGGTGCCTCCGGTGGTATTGGTGAGGCGCTGGCCCGCGAGTTGGCGGCCGATGGCGCCCGGTTGGTACTAAGTGCCCGGCGTCAGTCTGAACTGGAGCGGATACGCGCCAGCCTGCCCAATGCAGCAGCGCACCTGATACTGCCGCTGGATATTACTGACAACCATGCCATCACAGCTGCTATTGCTGAGATTAAGCAACAAATTGGTGGCCTGGACTGGCTTATTAATAATGCCGGGATCAGTCAGCGCGCGTTGATCACGGATACCACACTGGATACTGAGCGTAAGCTATTTGAAGTTGATTACTTTGCCCAGATTAATTTAACCCGTCAGGCCCTGCCACTGCTGCTGGCTGATGACGGTGGCAAGG
>DATBNH010000668.1:0-5809 GCA_036554405.1 Cellvibrionaceae bacterium
TTTAGCGCGATACATGGCCAGATCGGCATTTTTCATTAAGGTATCTACATTGCCACTGTCATCAGGCGCAATGGTTATGCCAATACTCACGCCCACAACGGTCTCTTTGTTGTTAAGCATAATGGGTTCATTCAGTGCACGAATAATCTTCTGAGCAACCACATAGACATACTGCGGGCCTTCTATGTTGTCGAGCAAAACAGCAAACTCATCACCACCGAGGCGAGCCACGCCGTCTTCCTGACGCAAGCACAGGCGCAAACGCCTGGCGATTTCTTTTAACAGAATATCGCCGGCCTCATGGCCCATGGTGTCATTAATGCGTTTAAAATGATCCAGATCCAGGTAAAACAAGGCCAGCTTGCTTTTGTTTCTCTCGCAGTGCGATAGCTGCCGGATCAATTCCGTTTTGAATTGCAGGCGATTGGCCAGGCCGGTCAAATGGTCAAAATACGCCAGCTTTTCTACTTCGTCTTGTTTTTCTTTTAAATCGGAAATATTTTGTCCAACACAGACGTAGTATTCAAGCTCACCATTGGTACCAAAAATGGGCGCAATGGTTTGCATTAACCAAAATTTCTGTCCATTTTTTAACTGTGCATGATATTCCTGTTGCCACTGAATGGCTTCCTCCCCATCCAAAATAGGTTTGCCATTGGTAGTTAACGTATTGTGGATGGATTCCAGAGTTATGTTTTCGGGGTTGTCCTGCCGTAACAATAACAATGTCAATCCATCATGACCCTGATCTTCATCTAGCCCTGTCATTTGCCAGTATTGGCTGTTGGCATACTCCAGCTGCCAGTGTTTATTTAAAATAACCACCAGCGAGGTGCTATTTTCTATAGCGCTCATTAATTGCCGCGCTTCATAGCTGGCCTTGTCCAGCTCGACAATTTTTGCATCCAGCCCACGCACCAGGTGCCGAATATGATCAAGCATGTTGTTGATGCTGGTGCCCAGTTGGCTTATTTCATCGTGGCCACGATCCGGCACACTGACAATCCAGTTATCACGATTTATCGCCGAAGTGGCATTAGCCAACGCGCTGATGCGCTGAATAACAAAGTAGCGGATACTGAAAAATAATACCGCGAACAAAAATACCGCCACCACCAGAATATTGATATAAACCGAGGTCATCGATTCACGAAAGCGGCTTTCAATCAGGCTTTGTGGGTAATAAAAACCGAGATGCCAGGCGGTCGTGACAAAGGGCTTGGTGATAACATTAAAGTGCTGATTGGCAAGTGTCAGCCGCTCCACCGAGCTTGATTGTCGGGCCTTGGCGCTGATATTTTGCATGTGTTGGGTTAAATCATTTTTCAGCAGTTGTTCAGCTTGCGCTTGGCTACCGTCAGCGCCAGCGGAGAAATCTGCATTCATTAACAATTGTTGATTGCGGGGGTCATAGATAAAGCCTTCAATATGGTTGGCATCCATGTCCAGCATGGCAAGTTTGGAAAGCAGATAGGCGATCTCGACGTCGCCGCCGACCACGCCGATAAACTCATCTTCCACATACACAGGTATTACCAGTGTGGTCAGCCATTGATTGCTGTAAGAGTCACGATAGGCAGGTGTCCAGCGAGGCTCGCGATTGGGGTTGTTCGCCTCGGTTGCCACGGTGTAGAAAATGTCTTCAGTAACATCGTGATCGGCACGGTGGTTAACCGCAATCTCTGAGGGCCATACTCGCGACAGACGCTGTTCGCTAATAAAGTAAAATGCGGCAAACATTTCCTGAAAGACCGGGCCCAGTCGATCCCAAACGCGTCTGCTGGCAACAATCTGACGTTGCAACGGCTGATCTATCAGGGTGTCAGGGTGAATAAAAACACCCGAGGCGTAATCGATTTGTCGGTAACTACCGTCCGTTTGGCGATGCTCGTCCAAATTCAGGTTAAAATCCCGCTCCCTGAGGTTGTATAGCTCGGTCGATAACACATCGCGAGAAGCTTGCAACATAAATAATCGTGTTTGCAGCTCTTCATTGAGATGTGTGCTGTAACGATCAGATAATGTTATTAAACGCTGGTTATAGAGCAGCTCCAGGCGATCGGTTTCAGAAACCCCCACACGAATAGCACCCAGTATACCGCTCAAGATCAAAAAACCCACAACGATCAAAAGCAGCTTGGTATTTAATGACCGAATTGCTGGAGTCAAAAGTCGACCTTAGTTTGGCTGAAAAACGGCTTTTGCGTCACCGCGAGATGGTCTGTTAAATTTTACTAGATGATCACCGCTTAGTGTGTGACGCCACAAAAATACAAGTTTAACCATAATGACAGTGTACACCAATCACTGACAGAGCAAGGAAGATTCATTCAGAGTAAAGTCACTTTCATAAGTTGCGGTGAACACAGGCGGCCAGTAAACTCTGGCGCTGGTTGAAACCCCAGAGGACAGTTTATGGCCCGAGCACTGTTTAGCATTGAGCACTTGTTGCCGGCCATTACCAGGCGGCGGCTGATTCTTACCGCTAACAATCGTCAGCGCAATCAAATTCTCAATGCCTGGGCCGCCTACGAGCAACACCACAGCGATACCCCCTCGATACGTATTGTCACACAGAGTCAATGGCAGCAGTTTTTGTGGCAGCAACTCTTGACCGTTGATACTGAGTCTTGCCGCTGGCGCGCCATGGATGGCTGGCAACAGCAGTATTTGTGGCAACAGGCCATCGAGGCCTCGCCTTATTCGCTGGGCCTATTACAGGCCAAACCCATGGCCGCCACTGCCGAGATGGCGCGCGCCGCTTTGGGGGCCTGGCGCTTGCCAGCCGAGGATTTAGCCGGCTACAGCACTGATGACGATACTGATAAAACCACCGCTTTCCTCGATTGGCTGATGCGCTTTAGACAACTGCAGGATCGGCATCAGTTACTGAGTGCCGATCAGATTGCCGAGCGCTTGCTGAGTGCTTTTGCTTCAGGCCTGTTAGCACCCGAGTCCGGCGCGGTGTTGTATGGCTTTGATGATGTGCCACCCTTGACTCAACTATTATTAAACACCGGGTTGCCCGAACACGCGGTACTGCCTGTAAAAGCCCAGGTGCAGCCCCTGCTCCTGCGCACCCGGGCGGAGGACGCCGACAGCGAAGTACGCGCCGCAGCGCTCTGGGCCAGTGCCATACTGGCCGACGACCCCGAGGCCAGTATCGGCATTATCGTGCCCGAACTGGGCCAGGAGCGCGAGCGCATAAGCCGTATTTTTGCCGCGGTATTTGAGCCGCTGTTAAGCCTGCCTGAGCAACCCCGTTACGCGGCGGCACTGAATTTTTCTGCCGGCACACCGCTCGCCCGTACACCTGTTGTGCACTGCGCCCTGGAATGGCTGGCGTTATTGCTAATGCCCTTTACCACCGATCGGTTGTGCAATCTGCTCACGGGCAGTTTCACCTGCGCAGACCACCTGCCCGCGCAAACCACACTTGCCAGCCATTTGCGTGATTTGGCCTATCGCCGCATCAGTATTCAGGTATTGGTGCGCAAGGTTGAGCAACTGGTCGCGCGAGAAGTGATACCGGCCGACGCCGGCACCGGGTTGGTCGACGCTCTCGACCTGGTGCGTAAGCGCCACCACACCCACAGCCTTGGCGACTGGCTGACCATGGTGTTTGACTGGCTGGCCCGGCTCGGTTGGCCCGGCACGCGAGCACTGGACAGCGTCGAGTATCAGCAGCTTAAAAAATGGTATGAGCTGCTCGACGAGCTCGGCAGTATTGACCAGCTCGATACCGAGCTGACCCTGGCGGACGTGTATTCCTTGCTTTGTCAAAGTGCCGAACGCACCCACTTTCAGCCGCAGACACCGCAATCGCCTATTCAGGTGCTGGGCGCGCTGGAAGGTGCCGGACTGACATTTAGTCACTGCTGGGTGCTGGGTATGCATCATCGTCAGTGGCCTCCGGCGGCGGTTCCTAACCCACTGTTGCCAGTGTCCATACAACGCCAGCACGGTTTACCTCATGCCAGTGCCGAACGCGAACTCGACTACGCCAGGCGCCTTACCCAGAGCTATCGCCAGGCCGCCTCAACTGTGGTTTTCAGCCACGCGGCGTTCAATCAGGACGAACCGCTGCGAGCCAGCGCGCTGATAGCCGATGTGGCCTATCAGCCCCTTGAGACACTGGTGTCTGGTATCAGCGCCGAGGAGCATTTTTATCAGCAGGTGCGCGCCAGTGGCCGCTTTGAGTCAGTTCACTGCGACTATGGTCCGCCACTGGAAAACCCGGCAGTTAAAGGCGGCGCTGGCGTATTCAAGCAACAGGCGGCCTGCCCTTTCAATGCCTTTGCCCGCTACCGTTTGGGTGCCTATGCGCCAGCTCTGCCGACCTTGGGATTCTCGGCCATTGAACGCGGCAATATGCTGCATGATGCGTTGGCGAGTCTATGGCTAGAACTGCAAAATCAACAAAAGCTATTGGCTCTCGATGAGGCCCAACGTAATGCGCTAATCGCCAGCGCCTGTGAAACGGCAGTAGCCAAAGTGCGTAAGCGCCGCCCGACGGAGTTATTAACGCGCTACTGCCAAATCGAGCAGCAGCGTTTGGCAGAGCAAATTGAACGCTGGCTGGTTCATGAATGCGAGCGTCCCGCGTTTACGGTACTGGCCATTGAACAGGCGCTGGAATGCGATTTTGCCGGCCTGTCGCTTAAGCTGCGGGTAGACAGAATTGATCAGTTGGCCTCGGGCAGGCAGATGATTATCGACTACAAAACCGGCAACGCCTCACCCAAAAGCTGGCGCATTGAACAGTTTCAGGAGCCACAGTTGCCCCTCTATGCCAGTATCTACCGCGACAAAGCTGCCGCTATTGCCTTCGGTATTGTCAATGTTCATCAACAGCAACTCAGCGGCTGGGGCGACAGCGATGGCGAAATGCCCGGCATTAGCGCTCCGCCCGACGGCGACTGGACAAGTCAGCAGCAGGCGTGGCAGCAACAATTGACCGCTCTGGCCGATGAGTTTAAAGCCGGCTACGCCGCCGTGAATTATCGCTACCGGCAGGCGGCCGATTATGACACCGAGCTGCTGCCACTGGCGCGAACCGCCGATAGCTTGCAAGAGAATTTGCAGCAACAGGAAATGGAGTCTGAACACTAATGCCCTTATCATCCCCCCGGCCTGTCGATAGCAAGGCCCGGGCCCAGGCACTGGACCCAACCACATCTTTTGCCGTCACCGCACCGGCAGGCTCGGGTAAAACCGGCCTGTTGACCCAACGCATGCTCACTCTGTTGCAGAGCGTCGAGCACCCGGAAGAGTTACTGGCCATCACCTTTACCAAAAAAGCCGCCTGCGAAATGCAAGAGCGTATTCTGCTGGCGCTGGAGGCGGCGGAACAACCGCAACCTGAAGATGCCCACCAGCGGCAAGCCTGGCAGCTGGCCCAACAGGTCTTAAAGCGCGATGCTGAGCGCGGCTGGCAGTTGAAACATAACCCGCAGCGGCTGCGCATTCAAACTATAGACGGTTTATGCCGACGAATTGCCGCCGAGCTGCCTTTTGCCAGCGCCCTGGGCGCCATGCCGCAACCGCTGGAAGACGCCGATGGCGCCTACCGCGAGGCGGTACAAAACCTGTTTTTAAGTGCCGATGAGGAGGCTGAACACAGCCAACTACTGGCGCAGCTGTTTACCCATATGGACAACAATTTGCCCGCACTGGAGAGCCTGTGTGTAGCTTTGTTGCAAAAACGCGAGCAGTGGCTGGCGGCGGTTTTCAGCGCCTCTGGCAGCGAGGCGCGACAGATGCTGGAGCACACCCTGCGCCAGATTATCGGCGAGCATTTACAGCAATA
>DATBNH010000672.1:0-1555 GCA_036554405.1 Cellvibrionaceae bacterium
CTGCTGGTGGGGTATATCGTAGCCGGGCTGTTCGCTTTGAAGGTCAGTGTTGATAAACGCGCGCGCATCGTAGCCGCAGTGCTTGCCGTGCTGCAGATAGCGGTGATATTTCACTTGGCAACGGCCAAGCCGGTACTGTTCTCCTGAGGTAAGGCTTTTTGATCACGTTGCGACAGTGCTTGACGAGTCTTTTAACCGCTCTTGAACAGCTCCGGAAGATCAGCCGATTCGGCTGCGCTGGCCCACTCTTTGCGTTCGGCACGGCGAATGGCCAAGTGCATGCGCAACAACGTGAGCAGAGCCAGGGCAAACAGCAACATAAAATGGGTTTGCCAGATGCCGGTTATATCAATCATCGCAGCGAAGGCCAGTAGCATTGGGGTCGCAAGCACAGCTCCGGCCATCGTGAGCATGGCACTCACTGTGTATACTCTGTGGGGATAGTGCCGCGGTATCTGGCTCCACAGTGCGGCCTGGCCCAGAGCAAGAAATAGCCCCAAGGGAACCATCAGCGCAGAAAACAGCGGCAGGCCGAGGCTTAAGGTAAAGGCAATCTCGCGGTTGATGCCATGAATCTGATAATGCGTGGGCGGGTAGCTGAGCACAAAGGTCACAATCAATATGCCGGTCAGGCTGTGGTACATCATTCGCCGCGCGCCCAATCGCCGTGCCAGCTTTATGGCCGGGGCATGAAACAACGTTGCGGGTATTATCCAGAGTAAACCGGTAAGCGCTGCGTCACCGACATCCAGCTGGTACAGCCCCGCCAAATAATGTGGCAGCCACACAGCAAGAATAATAAAGCTGGCAGACACGCCGCTGTAAGACACTGCAAAACGCCACATCAAACGGCTCTGTTGAATGCGCGGTGTATCGGCCGTGCGCGTGACTGGGCTCGCGCCGATAACATTCGTATGCATTGCCCGCTGGTCGGCGTTTATTGCGAACGCCAGGCGCAACGCCGAACCCGCCAAAACAACCAGCGCCAGCATCAGGCTGAGGGTCGTTGCCTGCAGGTGTAATCGACTTTCCAAGACCAGTCCGCTGGTTCCGCAAAACAGCAGCGCCAAGGCACCCAAAAGGTATGTTGACGTTTTCAGTGCAGGCTCCGGCTCAAGCGGTATTTTCCGTGCTTGATGATGCGTTTGAAAACGGTTGTTTTGCACGCCGCGGCCTCATGTATCCAGTTTTTTATCATCTCAGGATGTTACCAAAATCATGGGTTTTCGGGCCGGGGCATCAGGGATACCTCTTGCTGGGGAGGCATGGGTAGGCTTTTGCACGGCAACAGGCGCAGGGGGATAGGGTCTTGATTTCTCTGGTGGGGTAGGCGCCGCGAACGTTGATATGCGTCAATTATAAGCACCCGTTAAATGTGGGCTAATGCATTCATCAGACCACCGCAACGCCTGCAACGGTGCCGATGCATTCGACGGGAAACCCACTATGAAAATAATGATCGCCTATGATGGCTCGCGCAACGCCAAACTGGCCCTGGTGCAGACCATCACCATGTTTCACGAGCTCAAACCCACTCTCAGCCTGGTTGCTGTGG
>DATBNH010000006.1:0-3066 GCA_036554405.1 Cellvibrionaceae bacterium
GCAGCACCGTTGGAAGACACCGGGCTACTGGCGGCTGCAAGATAACGGCTGGCACCAGTTTGGCCTCGACGGCTTGCAACCCCTGGACCCTCGCGCGCCGGTTTGTCATATCAGCTATTACGAAGCCGAGGCTTTCGCCCGCTGGGCGGGGGCCCGCTTGCCACTGGAGGCCGAGTGGGAGCGGGCCAGCCGCCAGCAATCCCTGACAGGCAGCAGCGAAAGCCACAATTTTCTCGAATCCGGCCTGTGGCGCCCTGCCGCCGCGGACGTCACCGGGGCCGGGCCGCAACAATTATGGGGCGATGTCTGGGAGTGGACGGCCAGCCCCTATTCGCCCTACCCAGGGTTTACTGCCAAGCAGGGAGCGCTGGGCGAATACAACGGTAAATTTATGGCGAATCAATGGGTGTTGCGTGGCGGCAGTTGTGTAACGCCACAACAACAAATGCGCCACAGCTATCGCAATTTTTTCTACCCACATCAACGCTGGCAATTTACCGGCGCCAGGCTAGCGAGTAACTTATAGGGGCTATTATGCTAAACACTTCTTCCTGCCAGATGGAATCGCCGATTTTTTCCGGCAACCCGCAATTTTTGCAAGATGTGATTAATGGCCTCGGGCAGCCACAAAAGTCCCTGTCACCCAAGTACTTTTACGATACAGCGGGATCACATTACTTCGATGAAATATGCCAGCTGCCGGAATACTATCCCTATCGCAGCGAGCTGCAACTGCTGCCCAAAATCACGCCGGAACTCAACGACCTTACTCCCTCGGGTACATCCATCATCGAATTTGGCGCCGGCGCCCTCACCAAAATCCGTTTATTACTGGCGGGCATGACGAATCTTGAATCGTTTATACCCATCGATATTGCCGAGGATTTTCTACACCAACAGTGCCGAGACTTGCAAGCCGAGTATCCCCACTTAAAAGTGCAGCCCATTGCCGGCGATTTTTGTTGTCCGCTGGAACTTCCACACAGAAACCTTCAATCGGTACTGGGCTTTTTCCCGGGCTCCACCATCGGCAACTTTGCACCTGAGCAAGCGCGGGATTTTCTGCACAACGCCCGGCTAACACTCGGCAGCGACAGTTATTTTCTGGTGGGCGTAGACACCAAGAAATCCGCCGACATTCTTCATAGCGCTTACAATGACAGCGCAGGCGTTACCGCCAAATTCAACTTGAATATTCTCGCCCGCATTAACCGCGAACTGGCGGGAAATTTTGATGTGAATAATTTTGAACACTACGCCTTTTACAATGTTAGCGAAGGGCGCATTGAAATGCATATTATCAGCCGTAAAAATCAACGGGTACAAATCGCTGGGGAAACATTCTCTTTTCATAAAGGCGAGTCCATCCACACCGAATGCTCCTACAAATACACCCCGCCGGAATTTATTGCCCTGGCCCAGTCCGCAGGATGGCAACCACAAACCCTATGGATGGCCGAAGGCGACGCCTTCAGCATTCATTTACTAAAAGCAGCCGATGATTACTCGTCAGGCTTACTGCAGTGACAGAGGCCATTGCTGAGACAACACAGGGCATTCAAGTCAGCACCTTTTACGGAGAACTGACCCAAGGCAACCGGCACCGGGTTTTGTTGTTAGAAAACGACACAGTAACCACCGTGAAGGCGCTGGAAAAACTGTCAATGCAAAGCGACGAAATTGTCATCGGTTTGTGCTGGAAAGCCGATACGCCCAGCGCTACTTTTTTTCATCGCGGCCAGTCGATTCTCCGCTGCGGCTCTGGCAATCTTGCCTGTGCCTTTGTGCTGAACAGCCTATACGGCCTGAGAGCTCAGCAGCAGCTTCACACCGAGGATGGCCCCATCACCTTATTGGTCGACAACGACCGTTACGGGTATCAGACTTATCATCGACTCGGTTTTGCCGAAAGTGAAGACCCGCTATTTCACCCTTGCGTTAATCTCCCCCCCGATCACACGATTCTCTGCGGCGGCGACACCGATTACCTTGTCTTTGTCTATAACCGGGCGGAATCGCTAGTTGCCCTGGAGGCGGACATTCAGCATATATGCCAGTCCACGCAGCGGGCGCTGATCGCCACCGCCCCGTGCCAGCAATCGGACGCTGATTACGTTATCCGTTACTTTGCGCCCCAGTGGGGAAACAATGAAGACGCCGCCACCGGATCGGCCCATGCGATTGTCGGGCCTTATTGGGGAAAACGTTTGGGATTGCGTGAGCTGCACAGCTATCAAGCCTCAGCACAGGGGGGCGAGTTCTGGGTGCGACTAGGGCCAGCTGACGCCGATGGCCAAGCCGTAACCTTACTCGGCCGTTGCCGGCAGAGCTAGCTGGCTGCCAGGCTGTTACTCGTTCGGCACTACCGTATTAAACGTCTGTCTATCCAGCAGCGATTCACTGTTGGCCACCACCGTAGTGACCGTGGCATCGCCGGTAATATTCACCGCAGTGCGCACCATATCCAGCAACCTATCGACACCAATAATCAGCGCTATGCCCTCCTCCACCGGCAGACCCGCCTGTTGTAATACCAGCGCCAGAGTCACCATGCCTACGCCCGGCACACCGGCAGCACCAATAGAGGCTAAGGTAGCGGTGAGCACCACCATTAAATAACCCAGCACGCCCACATCCAGCCCATAGGCCTGGGCGATAAATACCGTCGCCACCCCCTGCATTATGGCGGTGCCATCCATGTTGATGGTGGCCCCCAGAGGGATGGTGAACGAGGCCACTTTATTATCTACCCCCAGCTTGCTTTCTACCGTACGCAAAGTCACCGGCAGGGTGGCATTGCTGGAGGCGGTACTGAAACCAAACACCCTCACCGGATACATTTTGCGTAAAAAAATGATGGGCGATAATCGTGTAAAGGCTTTTAGAATTGACGGATACACCAGCAAACACTGCACCAGCAGTACCCCCAGCACTGTCAGAAAATACACCGCTAAATCACCAAAAATACTAACGCCGGTTTCGGCAAACAACTTTGCCAACAAACAGAAAATCCCGTAGGGCGCAAAGTGCACCAGAATCATGATCATTTTCAATACAACCTGATTG
>DATBNH010000024.1:0-3358 GCA_036554405.1 Cellvibrionaceae bacterium
TCCTCAAACGAGGATTTTTCGCGCGCGGGAAGCTATCGATAAGCGCATTCGGCCACTGCTGGACCACGCCGATTAATTTTGCATTAAAACTGAACCGGGGCTGAACCTTTTATTCTGCCCAGGGTCTTGAAGGTGTAAGGGATGTAAATTTTTGTATTGCCGGCGACGGTAGCTGAGTTTGACTCAGGCTTGAGTTGAATTCAGGCTTCACCAGCGCTCGGTTTAGACTTTGTCTCTGCTGCTGCTGGCGGCGTCAGACATCTACGAGCTGTATTTTTTTGGCAGACATTAAAGGTAAACGTGCGCATGACAGAGCATTCATCATCGGCCCAACTGGCCCAGTCTATTTCGGCACTGACCGACAACGAGGCAACCGAGCTGGAGATCGCCCGGATTCTCAAGGCCAGCGCGACAGACCCTGAAGTAGGTGCCACTTGGCATTGCTACCATGTGGCCCGAGCGGCCATGAAAGGTGAGCTGGACAGTCATTTTACCGTTGGGGCGGCGGATTTTGCCGCACGGGTAAGCGCCGCTGTGGATGCCGAACCGGTGCCCAGTGCTGGTAAAACGGTTACTCGTTGGTGGCAGAATGCCGGGCGCTTTGCTGTGGCGGCATCGGTTGCCGGTGCGGTGGTTATTGGCGCCCAGTTGTATCAGGACCAGTCCATTGAGGCGCCAGCAATGGCCTCTGGTGAGGCCACTACAGCTCCAGTGGCAGCTGCGGAAGTATCGGTGCCGGTGGGTTTCAATGCGCCGGAGCTTTCTGTAAGGCCGGTGAGTGCGCAGATGAATTACGAATCTCCACGCAGGCAGGTGGTGTTTGAGTCGCGACAGGCTGATGCCAAGGTCTCTAACGAACAGATTCGCCACTACTTGAATCAACTGGTGGAAAGTCATACCAATCACGCGGCTGTCAACGGCGCGCAAGGTATGTTGCCGTTTGCCCGAATCCCTTTATCTGAAGAAGAGTAATCTATGTTGTGGTGGCAAGCCGCCCTGGTATTGACCTTGTCGCTGGCCACCGTTGCCACCCAGGGCCAACAATCCTCATCAGCGGTATCGGATGATGTCGTCTCCTCCAGTGCCGATGCCTTGCCTTCGGTGCATGAGCTGCTCAACACTATGTCGCAGCAACAGCAAGCGCTCAATTATGAGGGCGCGCTGACCTATCAGAACAGTACCGGTGCCGAGAGCTTCAAACTACAGCATTGGGTCGATGAGGGTGTGGAATATCAACGCCTATACTACCTGACCGGACCCGAGCGCGAGGCTGTGCTGGTACAGCATACCGATTGCAAAGCACCGGGATCACGTTTACTCCATGAGCGTTTGCAGTTGTTGCAGCAAAATATTGCCAGCCTGGATGCCCTTTACACTCTTCGGGTACGCGGCTTGGAGCGTGTTGCCGGCCGGGTGGCGGTGGTGCTGCAGGTAACCCCAAGAGACACCCATCGTTTTGGCTATTTTTTAAGCGTAGACCGCGACACTGGCCTGTTGTTGAAATCGGTGTTGTTTGATGAGCAACTGCGTGTGTTAGAGCAGTTTCAGTTTATCGAGTTGAATATCGCTACCGATGTGGCAAGCTTTGCCGAGCGTGCTGATGCGGCTATCTCCTATAAGATTGATGGCAATCAGGTGGCGGGTTGTGTCTTCAGTGAAACTGAAACCACCGCCAACTGGTCTCTGGGCTGGTTGCCGGAGGGTTTTGAGCTGGTGGGCCGACAGCAATTGCGTGATAATATGGATATGCTGATGTATACCGACGGCCTGTCCAGCTTTTCACTGTTTCTCGATCCGGTGGTAGGGCAACTGGTGATTGAAGGGCATGCCCAGCGCGGTGCCACCAATTTTTATATGTCCGGCTTAAAGGTGCCCAGTGGCAGTTTTCAATTGACCATTATCGGTGAAATACCGGTGCCGGTGGCGGAGCGAATAGCGCAGTCGGTGCAAAGTCTGCAGGGGCCTGTACCTGCCGCATCAGCCCCCGGTTCGTGAGGTGAATTATGCTTAAAGAAAGCGGACGCATCGTCGCGGTTGAATCCGAAGGCTTATGGGTTGAGACCATTCAGCGCTCCACTTGCGGCAGCTGTGCGGCTCGCAGCGGCTGCGGCCAGAGTTTGCTGGCGCGCTTTGGTGGCCACAGCAGTTATCTGTGGGTCTCTCTGCAGGGGCGCGAACCCTCAGATTTTCATGTGGGCGATGATATCAGTCTGGGGGTACACGAAGAGGTAGTGGCCCAAGGCTCTCTGCTGGTGTATCTGCTGCCGTTGATTACCATGGTGGCGGCAACAGTGGCGGCGCACAATCTTTTCGCCCTTGAGGGGCTAACAATTCTCGCTGGCCTCGCTGGCCTTTTGGCCGGTGGTGGCTGGGTGCGCTGGCGTGCCTATCAGACCCGGCACGACTCGCGTTTGCAGCCGGTGCTACTCGACAATACTCTTCCGGTACAATTCTCCTGACCCAGCCACAGATGGCTTTTGTTGACGCTCGTGTGTGAATACAGGTGCAGCTACGCCGTCTACCTGTTGCCACAGCGCCAGACTGAGCGCCTCCAGGGGCTGATCGCAACCTGTGGCAATCCACCGCGCCAACGCTGCGGCCACATCCGGGTAGGCGATGGCTTCTCGTCTCGGCTCAAGTAGCCACTGGGTAATATGCCGGGCCTCAATGTTGACGGCGGTAGTGGCATAGCCCAACAGGTCGAGCGCCAGCGCGTTAGATTGCTGTTCCATCTGCCGGGCCACAGGCTCGGCAAGAATCTTTTTACCCAGTTGTAATGCCTCGCTGGGCAATTCAAATCCGGCGCTGCAAATCACCCCTTCGGCCGAATGCAAATCCCGTTGAAACCCGTCTCTGGAAAAACGGCGTAAGTGCAGGTGTCCGCGATCCTGATGTTCAGCATCTTTGTGGTAAATATAAAAGTCGGCTTCACCTACCGGGCTCAGAAGCGCCAGAATTTCTTTCAGCTCTCGAAAAGGCAGGTATACCAGAATTTTACCGGCGCAGTTTTGCAGCTGCGCGTGTATCGGTTCCACAATGGGAGGTAGCAGTGGCTGATTAAAATGGTGCCAATGAACCCCCACAGCTTGCTTAACCGGGGCAAACCAGCGCATAAACAGCTGGGTGATGGGATTGTTAGCGCGCTTGGGAATTGGGTAGTGAAAAGCGCTCTGATGGGAGATGCCAATGCTGGGTACGTCGGCCAGTTTTGCCGCCCAGGCACTAACCGGTTCAAAGTCGCTAACCACCAAGTCGTAATCGCTGACATTCAGCGCTTTGATATCGCGCCTCAGTTGCCTGAGGTTGCTAGTGAAAACGGTTTTGGGAATATTCACCTTGCCGCTATTTACCTGCAAGG
>DATBNH010000027.1:0-15268 GCA_036554405.1 Cellvibrionaceae bacterium
AATTGCTGCAAAAAGCCATGCCGCCGATGAGTGTGACCGAGCGCGAGGCAATGGAGGCGGGCACCACCTGGTGGGAAAAAGACCTGTTCAGCGGCCGCCCCAACTGGAAAAAGTTTGTGGATATCGAGCTGCCCCAGCTCAGCGAAAAAGAGCAGAGCTTTCTCGATAACGAGGTCAGCCAGCTGTGTGAGCTGATAGACGAGTGGCAGATTCATCAAGATAAGGATTTGACCCCCGAGGCCTGGCAGTTTCTAAAGGAGAAAGGCTTTTTTGGCCTGATTATTCCCGAGGAATTTGGCGGCAAGGATTTTGGCCCCTACGCTCAGAGCCGCATCATGAGCAAAATTGCCAGCCGCTCGGTAACCGCGGCAGTAACGGCCATGGTGCCCAACTCCCTGGGCCCTGGCGAGCTGTTAATGAAATACGGTACCGAGGAGCAAAAGCAACGCTGGTTGCCCGGCCTGGCTAATGGCAGTGAGATTCCCTGTTTTGGTCTCACCGGCCCCGAGGCGGGCTCGGATGCGGGTTCCATCCCCGATACCGGGATCGTCTGTAAGGGAGAATTTGAAGGTCGCGAGGTCATCGGTCTCAAACTCACCTTCTCCAAGCGCTGGATTACTCTGGCGCCTGTGGCCACGGTGGTGGGGCTGGCGTTTAAACTGCACGACCCCGAGGGCCTGTTGGGCGATCCCGATAAGTCTGATTACGGCATTACCTGTGCGCTACTGCCCGCCAATCACCCGGGTGTGGAAATTGGCCGCCGTCACAACCCCGGGGCGCCCTTTATGAACGGGCCCATTAAAGGCGAGGACGTGTTTATTCCCGCCGACTGGATTATTGGCGGCCCGGCTATGGCCGGCAAGGGCTGGCGCATGTTGATTGAGTGTCTGGGCGCCGGGCGCGGTGTTTCTCTGCCGGCGCTGTCTACCGCCAGCGGTGAAATGAGCTACTTGACGGTGGGGGCCTATGCGCGCATTCGTCGTCAGTTCAATATGGAGGTCGGCAAGTTTGAAGGGGTGCAGGAAGTCACTGCCGAGATTGCCGCTAATGCCTACACCCTGGAGGCCATGCGTCAGCTGGTGACGCGCGGGCTCGAAGACGGCGCACCCTCGGTGATGACCGCTATGGCCAAATACCACGCTACCGAAATAATGCGCCGTTCGGTCAGCCACGCCATGGATGTGGTCAGTGGCCGCGCCATTCAAATGGGGCCGCGCAACTTTACGGTGTTTGCCTATCGCGCTGTGCCCGTAGCTATTACCGTTGAAGGCGCCAATATTCTTACCCGCTCGCTGATGATTTTTGGGCAGGGTGCTATGCGCTGTCATCCGTATCTGTTTGACGAGGTACAAACCCTGCAAGCCGAAGACAAAGAGGCGGGGTTGATCGCCTTTGATAAGCTGTTTGTAAACCATTTGGGGCATGTGTTTGGCAATATCACCCGGCTTAAACTGTTCAGCTTTACCGGCGCATTGTTAAGCCCGGTGCCGGTCAATGCCGATGCCTTCAGCCGTCGCTGGTATCAGCGTATTAATCATTTAAGTGCGGCGCTGTCGGTGGCCGCCGATGTAGCGTTGGGCGTGTTGGGTGGTGATATAAAACGCCGCGAACTGTTGTCTGCGCGCTTGGGTGATGTGCACAGTCAGTTGTTTATTGCTTGCAGCATTCTTAAATACCACGATGCGCATCCGCGCAGTGATGAAGAAAACCTGCATGCGCGTTACGCGTTGACGCTTTCGTTGTATCGCGCTCAGGAGGCATTGTTGGCGTTCTATCAAAACTTTCCGGCGCGTCCTCTGGCATGGGCGTTCAAATTTGCCAGCTTTCCCTTTGGCCGTATTATCAGCGCCCCCGGCGATAACGACACCCGCCGTTTGGGTGCTATGATTCTGGAAAACAATATTGTGCGCCAGCAGCTGGGCGAGTATGTGTATGTCAGCGATGATCCAGAAGATGCAGTGGGCCGCCTTGAAACCACTTATCAGTTGCTGCTGGGCTTAGGCGAGAGCTGGAATCTGTTCAGTCGGGCTCAAGCCAAAGGCGAGGTCACAGGCGTTACCCTGGATGAACGCTTGGCCGATGCCGTTGCCCAGGGCCTGATTACCGAGGCGGATGTAGAACCGATAAAAACCTATGATGCCCGTCGTTATGATTGCTTGTTGACAGACCACTTCGACAAGCTGTAAAAGCTCTAAAGCCCCCGGGTAAATTCGGGGGCTGCCTGACAATAACAATAATCAGGAGTTCTTATGAGTCGTTTGCCCGACATCGACCCCGAGTGCCAAGCGCGCGCCGGGGATGATGTTCCCGTGGAATTAGTGATCACACCCAATATGCGCGATATTGGCGAATTCTCCGTCAGACGTGTGTTACCTGCCCCCAAGCAACGTGCGGTGGGGCCTTTTGTGTTTTTTGACCAAATGGGGCCGGTGGATTTTGCGCCGAGAAAAGGTTTGGCGGTGCGCCCGCACCCGCATATAGGCTTGGCTACCCTCACTTATCTGTACGAGGGCCATATTGTCCATCGCGACAGCTTGGGGTTTCGTCAGGTGATTAGCCCCGGCGCTGTTAACTGGATGACCGCCGGGCGCGGCATTGTTCATTCCGAGCGCAGCCCCGAGCACACTCTGGATGAAACCCGGCGTTTATTGGGGTTACAGGTGTGGGTGGCGCTACCGAAAAGCCACGAGCAAACCGCGCCGAGTTTTGTGCATTACAGTGTGTCCAGCTTGCCGGTCTTAGAGGCAGGTGGTGTCAGTGTGCGGGTGGTGGCGGGCGAGTGTTTTGGTACTTATTCGCGTCTGGAGACCTTATCGCCCCTGTGTTATGCGGATATCGCCCTGGCCCCTGGTGCCAAGGTAAGAATGGAGGCCGATTATACCGAGCGCGCTCTGTATCTAGTCTCCGGTGCTATTACTATTGATGGTTGCACCTTTAGCGATCGGCAGATGCTGGTACTCAAGCCCAACGCTGAAATTATTGTATCGAGCGAACAGGGCGCTGATTTTGTGCTGATTGGTGGCGAGCCTCTGGATGGCCCGCGGCATTTGTGGTGGAATTTTGTTGCCAGTGATAAAGAATTAATCGAAGAGGCAAAAAATAATTGGCGCGAGCAAAAATTCGGTCAGGTGCCGGGAGACACTGAATATATACCTTTACCCGAATAGGCGAGGGGTGGATTACCCTCCGTCGGGCCCTCTAACAGTGCCGGATTTTACTGGGTAATCAACAACATTTTATGGTTCACGCTTACCTGCCGCTTGTGTTGTTTCCCGGCCCATACCTTGAGCAACTTCCATGCAGCGCTCATAGGCTTCTTCGGTGGTCTCGTAGCTGCATTCATAATGCCCGTCCATTTTATTGTGAGAACAGGCCCAAAGGCTAAGCAGCAGCGCTGTCACTAGAGCGGCTCGGTACATAAGTATTCCTGCTGTAACGAAAATTCGCGTTCAAGTATAACACGGGCAATTTTTGTCCTGATTTCTCGGTTATGTGACACCGGTTTGATTTCGGGTATCCGGATGATTTATTCCCTCGAGTGTTGCGTATCCAGAGGGTGTTTAGTGGATAGAGGCTAAAATGGTGATAAAGGCAGGCATAAAATATCGATCGGCAGTGTGTTTAGGATGGCTTTGTATGCTCGCAGGTTGCACCGCCAATCACAGTGCACGCACGGGGGAACCGGCTATTGAAACAGTAGAGGTTCGCGCACACTATGCTGTGGAGTCTTTGCCAAGACAGGTCTACACGCCCGCTGATTGGCCCGAAGCGCTGAGCGCCGACGTGTATCTTCCGGTGGATGGTAAAGCTAGATCGGGTCCGAGGCCCGCCGCTTTGGTGGTCCATGGAGGTGGCTGGCAAAATCGCGGACCCGATGATATGGAAACAATTGCCAGGCAACTGGCGGCCGAGGGCTTTGTGGCCATTAATATTGCCCATCGCCTGGCTCCCGAGTACCGCTTTCCAGCCCAACTATACGACTTACAAACGGCTATGCAATGGATTCATAGCCACGCTGAAAGCTGGCACATTGATACCCGGCGAATTGTTGGTGTGGGGTTTTCCTCCGGTGCACACCTGGTGAGTTTACTAGCCCTGCACGACCCAGAGAGCGAGCTGGGTCAGCCTTTTGGTGGTGAACACACTCAACTGGCTGCGGTGCTGGCAGGTGGCTTACCCAGTAATTTGTTCAAATTTCCCGACGGTCGCTTGGTGGTAGAATTTTTAGGCGGAACCCGTGCCGAGGTGCCCAAACAATACCAGCAGGCTTCACCCATCTCCCACATTACCTCGGCGGCACCGCCGTTTTTCCTGTTTCACGGAAAAGCCGATAAATTAGTGCCGGTAGATCATGCCACGGATTTTTACGCAGAACTTGAGCGCAACAACATTAACGGTGAGTTGTATTTACAGCATTGGCGCGGGCACTTTACCAGTTTTCTGACGCGCGGCAACGCCATAGAGGCGGGTATCGCTTTTTTAAAACAGCAAGTGATAGTGAGCGAATCACCGCAGTAATGTGGCTACTGCTGTCCTTTTGAGTTTTTTTGTCCTATGTCAGCGTTACCATGGTTTACCTGAGGAGCAACAGCGCCTATCATCTATAAAAAATTACATTAAATATAAAAAGGTGCCCAGATGCGTATCTCCTCTCTTTCCTTGCTTACTTGTCTGTCGGTGATGCTGCTCACAGCTTGCGGCGGCAGTTCCGGTAGCAATCCCCCGTCGCCACCAGTCAATTCCAGTTCCAGCTCTTCCAGTGTCACCGACTCCTCCTCAAGTATGAGTGAGAGCTCTTCCTCCAGCGCAGGTCAGATATCCTCGTCTAGTAGCTCGGCGCCGGCAGCTGGTGGTCAATGTGGAGTGGAAGCGCCGGATAGCCTGCCTGCCGAGATTGCTTCGCTGCCCAGTGTGAAGTGTGTGGTGGTTGATCAGTTTGGTTATTTGCCCGATGCGCAAAAGGTGGCGGTGCTGCGCAACCCTGAACAGGGCTTTGATGCAAATATTGCTTTTACCCCCGGTGCCAGTTACTCGTTGGTGAATACGCAAACTAACCAAACTGTATTCACTGGTGCCCCTACTGCCTGGAACAGCGGCGCGGTTCACTCGGTATCCGGCGATAGCGCCTGGTGGTTTGATTTTTCCAGCGTAACTGCAACCGGTGAGTATGTGGTGGTGGATGAGCAAAACCGGGTGCGCTCCCCGGCCTTTCGCATTGATGCCAACGTCTACCGCGAGGTGCTGGTACAGGCGGTGCGCACTTTCTTTTATCAGCGCGCGGGCTTTGCCAAAGCAACGCCCTATGCCGGGCCCGGTTGGGCCGATGGTGCCAGCCATCTGGGTGCAGGACAAGACACTGAGGCACGCCTCTGGAATGATGCTGGCAATGCCAGTACCGAACGCGATTTAAGCGGCGGTTGGTACGATGCCGGTGATTACAATAAATACACCAACTGGCATGCAGATTATTTGCTCACCCTGTTGCATATGTACCAGGAAAACCCATCAGTATGGACCGATGATTTTAATTTACCGGAATCGGGTAATGGCATTCCGGATTTAATCGACGAGATTAAATGGGGCATGGCTTGGCTGATAAAAATGCAAGAGAATAATGGCTCGGTATTGTCGGTAATGGGTTTGCATCATGCCAGCCCGCCTTCAGCTGCAACTGGTGCAAGCACCTACGGACCGGCTACCACAGCCGCCACTTTAAGCAGTGCGGCGGCATTTGCCTTGGGCAGTAAAATTTTGGGCGAGTTTGAAACGCTGGAGGTCTATGCCTCCGATCTGATCAATCGTGCGGAACAGGCCTGGAGTTGGGCCGCAGCCAACCCCGCTGAAATATTTTACAACAGCAATAATGTGGCTGCCGGTGAGCAAGAAGTAGACGATAACGGCCGCGCCATTAAAAAGCGCACAGCGGCGATTTACTTATTTGCGGCAACCAATAATGCAAACTACCGCACCTTTGTGGATGCCAACACGCCAACGATTAACTGGGTGGGCCCCTGGAATCAGCCGGAGTTAAGACCGCAGCTTTACTACGCCTCGCTGGACAATGCCACCTCAGCAAAGGCCGAGGCTATTCGCACGCAGTACACTAACGCTATGAATAACAATTGGAATGATCTGGGTAGCGACCCCTATCGTGCATTTTTAGGCGCTAATGATTTTACCTGGGGCAGCAATCGCACTATGGCGTATCAGGGTATTAAATTTTACAATCAAACGCTGTATTCGCTGGGCACTCAGTCAACGGCTGAAGTGGATAGTGCCGCACTGGGCTATCTTAATTATTTGCATGGTGTTAATCCGCTGGGCAAAGTGTATTTGTCTAATATGGGCGGCCATGGCGCAGAGGATTCTGTGGATAGCTTTTACCACTCCTGGTTCAGCAATGGCAGCCCTAACTGGGATTCGGTCACCGAATCCAGCTTTGGCCCAGCGCCCGGGTTTTTAGTGGGCGGCCCCAACCCCAGTTACAGCTGGGATGGTTGTTGTCCTGACAGCTGTGGCGGTTCTGCCAATAACGCCATGTGCGGTATGGCGCCTTTGTCACCACCCGCTGGCCAGCCACCGGCTAAATCCTATCTGGATTTTAACGATAGCTGGCCGCTTAACTCATGGTCGGTAACGGAAAATCATAATGCCTACCAGGTAGCTTATATTTATCTGCTATCAAAGTATGTGCAGTAATCACCGGCCGCTCTTACCCAAGAGCGGCTAAAAACACCAAAAGCTGATGCTGTAGCCTGGTACCCGATTGCTGTGTTCAGGTTGGGTGAAATCTTCAAGGCCAAGCTTGCCTTTTTGCAGTTTTGGCCGCTCGCCATTAATAAACACCTTGCGACTGGTAAGGCGTTTGGCGGTGAGGGTGTAGCGCTGGTGAGGAGGTTCGATTACGTCGGTTTTTAGTAAAATTCCGCGTGGGCGCAAATTGATAATCATCAAGGTGCGCCCATCGCCTGTGGGGTGGCTATGACAATACACCCGCAGGTGCCTATCGGAATGAAACACGGTAAAAACCTGCTCGCCCATTAACCGCCCCCACAGCCAGCTTAGCCAGTAATCGGGCCGTGGCTTGAGTGTGAGCCTGTCGATAAGTCCATAGTCGCCACCGATCAGGCTCTGGCGCACCATGACCTTGTGGCCGTAAAGTGCCCCTTGAGCTAACTGATCCGCCCACCAGAAACAGGAGATAAAGCGGTCCGATAATTGTGGCTGGCCGCCGCACTGGGCCGAGCCGGTCTCTCCACACCAAAGCTCAGCGCCGGGCTGGTAGCGCTCGCGCCAAAAGTTAAGGGTTTGGCTGTATTTGCCAAAATCGGTAAACGATTGGGGGTTAGTCAGCGTGCGCACACTGGCGGCACGGGTACGCACCGGCGAGCGACTGCTTTGGAATGGGTAATAGTGCCAGTTGAGAATGTCCAGTGGCAGCGGTAAGTGTTGCAGAAAGCGACGGGTAATATTGGAGTAGGGCTTAAGGGTTTCGCCCAGACGAGGCCAAAATGCACTGCCGGGACCGCTAATACGCGCCTTTGGGTAGAGATTTCGAACCTGGGATATAAAGGTGGCATAGTCGATAGCCAGGTGTTTGGCGCGGGGCTGCGAGCGAAACCCGTGAAAAGCCCAATAGGCGTTGAGCTCGTTGCCCAGCTCCAATACATCTAACCGGTAGCCCTTGGCTACGCTGTATTCGAGTAATCGGGTGATTTCATCACCACACCAGTTACCATGCTGGCGCTTGGTAAAAAGTCCGTACTTAACGGTAAAAATAAGTCTAAGATCATTGCTCCTCACAAAGGCGTGCAGCCTGTCCCACTGCTTTTGCGTCAGCACCAGCGCATCGGGCTCACCCGCGGGGGCTGTAAAGTAGTGAATCTTGTCCGCTTCGGAGCCGCCAATACGTAAATAAGAGGGGCCGAGTGCCTGTACCAGTGTGTCCAGCTTGCGGCTAGAAAGACTCAGCGGCGGTATCCGCAGAGTGCCCAAGCCGCGCTTACTCCCTTGGCCGCCCTCCCACCAGAAGCCACCGGCGAGCACCGAAATATCAATAGAAAATGACAGGTAGCACTTATCCAACCGGTGGTTCAAGGGTGTAGGGGCGATCACCACATGTACCTCTTGGCTGGCGGTGCCACGGCGCGGCGTTAGCCGCCGAAAGAAACGAAAAAAGCGGGTTATCAGCGTGCGAGCGAGCGGTGGCATTAGCGTGAAATCTACCATGCGTGTATGATTTGCTTCATTGAAGGACGAGCCTATATCGCCAATATGACCGTAAAATGACAACAGCACGCAATCGCGCAAGACATTATTTGATCAGCGGCAAGGTACAGGGGGTTTATTACCGCTTAAGTGCCGGTGTAGAGGCTCGGCAATTGGGCCTTGTCGGTTGGGTGCGCAACTTGACCGATGGCCGGGTGGAAGCGCTGGCGGTGGGCGAGCCGGTGGCGCTGGAAAAGTTTGAACGATGGCTCTGGCAGGGTCCGGTTCGAGCAAGGGTTGATGGAGTGAGAACAAGCAATGTTGATGCGTGCGTGAATACGGATTTTATCAAACGCGAGACGGCCAATACCCCCCATTATTGATAGGGATACAACAGTATGTTACGTTTTTTTATGATTTTTCTGGCGGTAATGGCGGCGCTGTTTACGCTGGAACTGCTGCCCGTGGGCCAGCGCTATTTTGTGCAACCATTAACAGCGGCGCTGGCTGATGCCTCGGCATTTTTTATTGCGCTGTTTGGTCGCGAGCTGATAGTGGACGGCGATATTATTATTGATGCTGCAACCGGCTTTGCCGCGCAAATTGCCGCCGGTTGTAATGGCATTGAAGCGATGATTTTACTGACCGCAGCAATCGTTGCCTTCCCCGCGCCATGGCGTTACAAGCTTTGGGGCATAGTGTTGGGCGCTATTGGTATACAGGCGTTAAATCTGGTGCGCATAGTGTCGCTGTTTTATCTGGGGCTCTGGCATAAAGAGGCGTTTGAATGGGCGCACCTGTATATTTGGCAGGCACTGATTATGCTCGATACCCTGCTGGTGTGGATGGTGTGGATTCGCTATTTGCCGCGACAACCCAACAATCAGGAGCCCCCTGCCGATGCCGTCACCGCCTGAAAACTTCTCCCTGAGCGGCTATTTTTTACGTGTGCTCTTGTGGCTGCCGGTATTTTTTGCCCTATGGTATTTTTTATCGGGTTTTTTCAATATCGTGCCGGGCCTTGCCAGCCAGTGGTTGGCCAATATTTTATACAATGGGCTGGTGGTGCAAATTGAATCTGCCGGACGCCACATTGAGTATATTACCTCGTTAAAAATGCAGGCCGCCGATGGCGCCGGAGTGGGTAATGTGGTGGTGACTCTGAATCCGTTAATCTACTCCTGGAATATTCCCGTACTACTGGCGTTGTGTTTTGCGGTGCACGATTCATTATTTTCCAACGCTCGGGTAGTGCTGGCCATAGCGGCACTGTTTCCGTTGCACGCCTGGGGTTTAACCGCAGAGCTTTTTGCCACGGTACTGTTTCGCCAGGGAACGGCCGTAGCCGAGCAAGTGGATTACAGCGGCTGGCAATTGGAGGCAGTGGCGATGGCTTATCAGTTTGGCTACTTGATGCTGCCGGTGATTGGAGCGGTGAGTATCTGGTTTTTGGCTAATCGGCAATTAGTGGAGCAGTTAATGGCTAACAAAGGTCGCTAGAGAATTTTTCTAGTACTTCTATTCTTTTCCCTCCCAAGAAGGTGTCTGTGAAAATAAATTGCATAGTGCTGCTACTGATATGTGTGTCTTTAAATGCTTGTATGGGTTATCCCAAGCAGGTGGAACCGGTCACCGACTTTGAGGTTGAGCGCTATTTGGGTGTCTGGTATGAAATCGCTCGGCTGGACCATTCGTTCGAGCGAGGCTTAAGTCAGGTAACGGCGGAGTATACATTGCGTGAGGATGGCGGCCTTAAAGTAAAAAACCGTGGTTATTCAGCCGAGGATGATCAGTGGAAGGACGCCATTGGCAAGGCCTATTTTGTCAATGACAAGGATGAAGGCTATTTAAAAGTGTCTTTTTTCGGCCCCTTTTACAGCAGTTACGTGATTTTCGAACTGGATACAGATTATCAGTTTGCCTTTATATCTGGCGCTAGTCACAAGTACCTATGGCTGCTGGCACGCACGCCCCAAGTCAGCGACGATCTAGTACAAACGTTTATCCGCTCTGCCGAGGCACGCGGGTTTGACACTGATAATTTAATTTTTGTTGATCATAACCAATAACCATTACGCAAGAAGGGACACGTTTTGATCGCGACAATTGTGGCTGTTGTCGGCGGGCTGGGTATGTTTTTGCTGGGCATGACGCTGATGACCGAAGGCCTAAAGGCGATGGCCGGCGATGCTATTCGCGGTGCGCTGATGCGTTTTACCAAAACTCCCTTGAGCGGCGTAATCACCGGGTTAATTGGGACGGCGCTGTTGCAATCATCCAGTGCCACTATTATTGCTACTGTAGGATTTGTGGGCGCGGGGCTACTAACCTTTTCGGGCGCGCTCGGAATTATTCTTGGTTCGGCTCTTGGCACCACCTTAACCGGTTGGTTGGTGGCAATTATCGGTTTTAAATTACAGCTGGGTACTTTAGCGTCGGTACTGGTTTTTATCGGTGCTTTTTTACGCCTGTTTGGCTCTCACAAGTTTAAGGGCCTGGGTTATGCCCTGGCTGGTTTTGGTCTGATTTTTATTGGTATTGTAGGCTTGCAGCAGGGCATGGCAGGGTTGCAGACTTATGTAGATTTTAGTCGATTTTCCGCCGATAGCCTCTGGGGTAAATTCCAGCTGGTGATCGTGGGGGTGATTTTTACCATTATCACCCAGTCGTCCAGTGCTGGCGTGGTGGCGGCATTAACGGCGCTGTTTACCGGCGCTATAGGTTTCGATCAGGCCGCAGCACTGGTGGTGGGTATGAATATCGGCACCAGCTTTACCGCGGCGGCGGCTACTATTGGCGGCAATGTGCATGTGCGGCGCACAGGATTTTCCCACGTGGTTTATAATACCTTTGTCAGCAGTGTCGCGCTGTTTTTGATTGCGCCTTACATTACTCTTTGGCAGTGGTTGGCGCCCGGTCAGTTTATGGCGCATGCTGAGTTTGCTCTGGTGGGCTTTCACACTGGGTTTAATTTGTTGGGCGTCTTGTTAGTGCTGCCTTTCGTTAAAGAGTTCTCCCGCTTGATTGAGCGGTTATTTCCCGACAAACCCTACGGCTATCGGCAAGTTCTCGATCGCGGTTTACTAAAGTTCCCAGAGTTGGCTTTGACCGCTGTACAAAAAGTGTTGGCCGATCAAACCGACAAACTTGCTCGCCAGTTGGCTTATATTCTAGGCGATGCGCCGCGAGCAACGCCGCTTTTGGAAATGACTCAAGAGCTTAATGATATTCAGGAGTATATTGACTCGATTCATCTGGATGCCGCCGCTGGTGTTCAGTGGGAGCGTCTACTCGCGGCTATTCAAATGGTGGACCACCTGCAACGCTTGCAAGATCGCGCTGAAAACAAGGCGGTAAAAATGGCATTACACGAAGGCACAGTGGATGAGTCCGCCCGAGTCTTACTGCAGCAACTATTGGCAATGCTGCAGGATAAAAATGCTGATGAAGAGGGCATCAAGGCACGGGTAGTAGAGCTGACAGATCTTGAGCAAAGCGATCGCAGCCAGACTCTGGAATACATTGCATCGGGGAAAATGGATTTAAAACGCGGCGTGGGTCGTATGGAAGTGGTGCGCTGGATGCAGCATGTGGCGGTGCACATTGAGTATATCGATAACAGCAGGCGTCAGCTTAATTACCAACAGCCTGCCAGTTGATCGATTTTTGCTCAGGTCAGGCTGCGGGTGCCCACACTTTACACCAGCCAGCGGCGGCGACTTGTTTGCCGGGAAATAAACGGCAACCCACCCAATCACTCTCCAGGTCGCCGGTGGCATGAATGCAGTTGGCGCAGGTCTGACCTTCTGTTTCGCTGGTTTCGGTATAAGCCAGCGCCTTGGCTTGCGGATCATCTACAGACAGATGTGGTTCTTCGGCCAGAAGTTTGACGGGTATCAAACTGGCACCGGCCAAGAGTGCGCCGCTTCGTAAAAAATCTCTGCGTTTCATCAATCCTTCCTCCGGGTTTCACGGTTTTTATTCGCCGGCACCTGCCAGAGTTTGCCGTCACAGCTTGCATAGTTTGTGCAGCTGCTCAGGCAGCCCCGACAGGGCAGGCGATGGTTACTGGCTACGGTTGTTGCTTTTGTTGTCATGCTATTGAAGCGCTCTTTGGCAAATATCTCAAGAGTATACGCACAAGTGTTGCACAAAGATGCGTTAAGATGCGTGCTGTTAATACAAATGACGATCCGTTTTCACTAAACCATATAGGCGCCTATGTCAGATTCAGCACAGCAAGCGGCGACGCCGATTCGGGCTAACATTATCACCGGTTTCCTGGGAGTGGGTAAAACTACCGCTATTCGTACTCTGTTGGCCCACAAAACCGCCGATGAGCGCTGGGCGGTACTGGTTAATGAATTTGGCGAGGTGGGATTAGACGGCACATTGATAGAGGCCGGGCAGGGAGAGGATATTATCGTAGAAGAGGTGCCCGGTGGCTGTTTATGTTGCGCGGCCGGGTTACCTTTTCAGGTGGCGTTGAGGCGAATACTGGCGCGTATAAAACCCCAAAGATTGTTGATTGAACCCACAGGCCTTGGGCATGCCGGTGATATTTTGGGTATTCTGGCCAGCTACCAAAGTGCGGGTCAGTTAGCCCTTGATGCCACGCTGACACTGGTGGATGCCCGCAAGGTTGAATATGATCGCTACCGAGAGCACCCTGTTTTTCTACAACAGCTGCGCGTGGCCGATATCATTGTGGCGCATAAGGCAGATTGCTGCAGTGACGCCGATTTTGCCGCGCTGGAGGCGTTTTTGTCGGCCCAGCATATTCAGACGCCGGTAGTGGCGGCGAGTTTTGGCCAAATAGACCCGGCGCTGCTGCATCGAGCCAGCGGCGCTGTATTCAGCGTATCGGCGGCCATGCCTATGCTGCTGGATACCGGCTATAGTGCTGAGCAGCCTTACAACGAGCAGGGGTACTGTCGATTGGAAAACAGCGCTGAGGGCTTTTTCAGTGTCGGCTGGTTGTTTTCGCCCGAGTGGGAGTTTGACCACACCACAGTGCTTGCCCTGTTTACCGGGCAAAGTGTCGAGCGCTTGAAGGCCGTAGTGATTACCCAGCAGGGTATCATCGCCGCTAACCTGGCCGATGGGGTGTTGTCGCTGAGCGAGTTGGATGAGTGTGAGCAGACGCGTATAGAGATGATCTCACGTGAACCGCCGGAGGCCGAGGCAATTGAACAGATGTTGTTGGCCTCGGCGAAGAGGCTCGGGGGGTGATCTGGAAAAACTGCCCAGACTTTTGATAGCTAAATAAAGTTTACGCTTAGGTCATTAAAAAGCCCACCCCAAAGGTGGGCTTTTATGTTTGGCACACCCGACAGGGTGAGATAAACGTTTGCAAAACGTGTTTTGCGCGCAGTCGAACGACGCCGAGCCTGCGAGGTGGCCGGAACAAATTCGCAGGAGCAGATTTTCACTTCCGGAGGAAGCCCGCAGGGTGGCAGACAGGGATGTTTGCCATGCGTCCAAGGGTGTTCCTTGGAACAAGGAAATGGCACACCCGACAGGGTGAGACAAGCGTTTGCAAAACGTGTTTTGCGCGCAGTCGAACGACGCCGAGCCTGCGAGGTGGCCGGTAATCCAAGGGTGTTCCTTGGAACAAGGAAATGGCACACCCGACAGGATTCGAACCTGTGACCAACGGCTTCGGAAGCCGCTACTCTATCCAGCTGAGCTACGGGTGCATAAAACTGATTGTATAGCAGGCTTGGGTGCCTGCGGCGAACTCTAGCAACGCTTCGCGCTGCCCGCTACTCCCCTCGCTGCACTCGGGCCCGGTCTTCCAGCAAGCTGAAAGCCGTTCGGCTGCGCACAAAACACGTTTTGTAAACGCTTGCCTCACCCAGCTGAGCTACGGGTGCATAAAACTGATTGCAAAACAGGCCATCGCCCGGGCGTGCATTCTACCTGCCCCGTCTGGCAGCGTCCAGCACCCTTGGTGGGTTGGGGCAGTTGAATCTGCTACTATCTACGCCTTGGCTTCCAACAACAATAAATGACTTATGACCGATACACGCCGTTTCAATTATATCCCTCTTGTTATTCTCGCCCTGGTGGCTTTGTGTGCTGTGCTTTTTGCGCTCTTGGTGATGAGCCAATCGGGGCAATTTCGCGAGCGCGCTCAGGGCGTGGCGGTGGATGGGCAACCCCTGTACCGCTGGCGTATGGTGACCACTTGGCCGAAAAATTTTCCGGGCCTGGGTACTACCGCTGAAGAGTTTGCCCGGATGGTGCGCCAAATGAGCAACGGCCGCCTGCATATTCAGGTGCATGGGGCCAATGAAATTGTGCCCGCTACCGGGGTGTTTGACGCGGTGTCCTCGGGCAGTGTGGAAATGGGTCACGGCGGCAGTTACTACTGGCGCGGTAAGTCGGCGGCGGCGCAGTTTTTTACCACCGTGCCCTTTGGTATGAATGCCCAGGAGATGAACGCCTGGCTACATCATGGTGGTGGGCTGGAGTTGTGGCGCGAGGTGTACGAGCCGTTTAATTTAATTCCCTTTGCCGCGGGCAATACCGGTATTCAAATGGCGGGCTGGTTTAATCGCGAGATTAACAGCATTGAAGATTTACGCGCACTCAAAATGCGCATTCCAGGCCTGGCCGGCGAAGTGTTCAGCCGCGCAGGAGGTACGGCGGTGAACATCCCCGGTGGTGAACTCTATACCGCCATGCAAACCGGCGTAATTGATGCGGCCGAGTGGGTGGGCCCGGCCAATGATCTGGCCTTTGGCTTTCATCAGGTGGCGCGTTACTACTATTATCCCGGCTGGCAAGAACCGGGTTCTACGCTGGAGTTAATGGTCAATAAGCAGGCTTTTGAAGCGCTGCCGGAAGATCTGCAAGCGATTATTACCTACGCGGCACGCGCCGCCAATCAGGATATGCTGGACCAGTACACGGCTACCAATAATGCGGCGTTAAAAACATTGGTAGAGCAACACGATGTACAGTTGCGGCGTCTGCCCGATGAAGTGCTCGAAGCCTTGTGGCAAATAACCCAGCAGGTTTTTGCCGAGCAGGCCGAAAAAGACGCGCTATTTGA
>DATBNH010000032.1:0-2088 GCA_036554405.1 Cellvibrionaceae bacterium
GTCTTTGATAGAGATTTTACGGGCTTGCTTTAAACAAGTGCGTGACCGATTATTTGCTATAGCCATCAATATTTTTTGTACCATCATCGTAAGCCTATGCCTTTACAGTCTTCACAAACTGAAAGAAACTATCGATGTCTACCCCTTGATTTATGAGCAACATATGAACGATGAATATACAAAAAGAGCTTTTATTTTTTACCAGGAAAGAAATTGTGTCGCTAGCAGGACCAGAGAATAATGACGGCGCACAATATAGAGCCTTAGCAAAGATTTAATATATCCCGAATGGCGCTTTCTTAGTACGCTCCATAACTCCCGTTTGCACGGAAATAACCCTTACAGAAATTCCAACCTCAAATAATGACAATTTATGCATTCACTCAGCCTGCTGTTAATTGAAGACAACCTCGCCATTGCCCGGCAGCTGGGTGAGTTTTTTAATGGCCTGGATTGGCAACTTGAGCATGCGGCTTCTGGGCAACAGGGGTTAAGCCTGGCACTGGCAAACATCTATGATGTGGTCCTGCTAGATTTGAATTTGCCGGATATGGATGGTATTGATGTTTGCCGCAAAATCAAGCAAGGCGCCACGGTGGATTTGCCTATTCTTATGTTAACCGCGCGGGATACCTTTGCCAACAAGGCGCAAGGCTTTGGCGAGGGCGCTGATGATTATCTGGTTAAGCCTTACGATTTACGCGAGTTGTCACTGCGCTGCGAGGCACTGGCGCGACGCAGGCAGTTGCACAGCCATCATTTAATAACGATTGGCGAGTTAACCATTGATCGCCGTAAACGCGAGGCCACACGTCAGGGGCAACCACTACCATTAACACGCATTGGCTTTGAAATACTGCGAGCACTGGCCGAGGCGTATCCGCAAACCCTGAGCCGCAGCCAATTGATAGCGCAAATCTGGCAGCAAGACCCGCCAGACAGCGATGCCCTGCGCTCGCATATTTACAGCCTGCGCAACACCCTGGATAAGCCCTTTGACAAGCCCATGTTAAAAACCGTCGTTAACGTGGGCTTTCGGTTGGAGGCAGACGCCGATGTTTAAACACAGTATTCGCCGCCGGGTTATTATTCAGTTTGCCGGTTTTACCCTGCTTATTTCTCTTATCTATGCCGCTGCCAGTCTGATTGTTGCCTACATCACCGAAGACGCGGTACTCGACCGCTTGCTGGATCAGGAAGTCTCCTACCTGCTCCAGAACTATCGCACCAACGGTACCCTGCCTCAACCTCGGCTGAGTTTTATAGAGGTTTACCACAACGACCGACCAGCGCCACCATTTTTGCTGGAAAGAATTACCGCACAGGCTGAGGGAGGCGAGATTTTTGCAGGTGCTCAGCACTATCACTTTCGCAAGGTGAGCATACCCAACCAGCCAGAACTTTTAGTCATTGCCGATGTGACTCGTCTATTGGCCGTATCCACTATCGGTAGCGATCTTATCGTGCTGTTTATAGTAGCCTTATTGCTGTGTATTGGCCTGTCGGTCTGGGCCGCCTGGGGCATTGCCACGCGCACCACCCAGCCGGTGCTGGCGTTGGCCCGCGATGTGCTCGAGCAATGCCGCCACCACCAATTACAAACGTTAAACCGCACTACAGCGAGCAATGAAATTGATTATTTACAGCAAACTACCCAACAAGCGCTGGCACAACTGAGTGAACTCATAAACCGAGAGCAAGCCTTTAACCGCGACCTCAGCCACGAATTGCGCACACCCTTAACCATTATCCAAAATACCCTCTCGCTCAGTGAGACTAGGCCGTTGAATAATAACGAATTAACAAACCTGCGACAGGCGAGCCTGCATATACAACAAACCGTTAACGCCTTGTTTGCACTGGCGCGTGCGCAAACCAGCGAGCTGGAGACTTTTGCGCTGGTGCCACTGCTGGAAGATTGCCTGATTGCCTGCAGCCCCGCACTGGATAAAAACAACATTGAGGTGGCGCTTGAGGTGGAAGACCGACAAGTTACAGGCAACCGACACCTGGCCGGACTGGCGATAAAAAACCTGATCAACAATGCGGCCCATCACGGTAGTGGCCATCCGCTGTCTATTCGCTCCC
>DATBNH010000050.1:0-5172 GCA_036554405.1 Cellvibrionaceae bacterium
TTGCTGGTAATACTGATTGGCTGCCGGGGCTGCAATCAATATAAGTTTGCATTTAGGGCCGAGCTGCTCCTGGGTGAGCACTTGAAGCCGCTTGCCAATGCCAGACTTTTGATGCTCTGCGCTTACGGCCAAATCTGATAGATAACAGGCATAATGAAAGTCCGTGACGCTCCGGGCAATTCCCACAAGCTGCCCCTTGTGCCAGGCACTCACGGTAAGGTTGCTATTTAAAATCATCCCTTCCATGCATTCTCTATCGTCTACAGGACGTCGTTCCCCCAGGGTTGATGCATTTAGTAACGCAATAAACTCATCCGTGGTGATTGACTGATTGATTTTATATTCAATGCTCATATCGTCCATACGCAGTTATTGTAGCCAACACAAACAGGGTGTAAACGAAACCCAGCAGCAGAGGCTATTGTCTTTGGCTTGTTACCCATTGGCCACACAACCATCCTCTTTCAACACGCGCACGGTAGAGGCCGGGTTGTTTATAAGCGCGTGCCGAGGGCGTATTGGCCGCGGCACAAAATTTCCCGAGCAATTTGGGCAGGTGTGGTTCAGAACATTCTCAGCGCACTCGGCGCAGAAAGTACACTCAAAAGAGCAGATTACCGCCTCGGTAGACTGCGGCGGCAAGTCTTTATCACAACACTCACAGTTGGGTCGAAGTTCTAGCATGGTGCATTCCTGATAAATGTAGTGTATTCAATCTTTTCAAGTAAAAATAACTCTGATAACCAAGCCCGTCAACAGGCATGGCGAAACGCAGGCTGGGTTAGGCACTGTTTTGGCCAAAATATTTAGCCACAAATTCAGGTGATGGCTCGCAGTTCGAGCTCACATCAATTAGCAACCCGTCTGGATCTACAGTCAAAAATCGACGTTGGCCATAGTGCTCATTCTTTGGCTCCTGGACTATCTCCAGCCCCATGGACTGCGCCCTATCATAGAGAGCGTCACAATCAGGGACTACAAAAACAATACTGCTGCCTTGGGGATTTTTCTGAAATGGCTTAGGCACAAGGTCACTCGATCTTGGTTGAATTATAAGCTCAACAGCTGCATTCTCAGGGTCCGCAAGCTGAACAATCCAGTCAGTCTCAAAGCCCGGCTTCAAGCCAAGAAGCTCACAATAAAACGCCTTTGAACGACCCAAATCCTCAACATACAGTGCAACCACCATTCTATCTATCATTCATCTACCCCTTAAAAATCAGACTGAGCATTCGGCATATAACGCTGCTGTATCCCGTTAAAATTATGGAGATTATTTTTGCGAAAATGCGCGCAGCGTATTTCAAAAAATCGCTTAGTAATTTTCGTCAGGCTTACGGCTTATTATGTTTTACGCTATATAAAAACCAAATCTGAAGGCAATATATACAAGCTATTTGGTATTTCATTATGGCAGTGAAGCCCATGACTACCGATGTCAGTATCGAAAGTCACCGTAACTCGACCTCGACTATTCGCATTCTTCACAACTCTTCCAGTGAGCCCAATTAGAGACCAATAATTCTCACTCGGATCACAGTAACCAGAGCATTCCGGCTCACCATTAAATGTAACCAGTCGTACTTTAACCCCGACCTCCATAACGTTCTCGACATTAAAAATAACAGTCATACCGTAGTCTACAAGTCCGCTTTTCACAAGACTGTTATCCGAGGTCAGCCGTCTTCGCCAGCAACAATTCTGCCCCTACTGAGCCTCTCCCAAGTATCCATTTTTCTGTCTTGCGCTTTCAAATTCGATATTAATGAGGAAAGGCCAGACATGTGGTTCGCCCATCGCCTGCCGCGCTTGCTGCATACTCTGCCCTAGCATGCCCAGGCTAGCAGCCGCTATCATAACGGTACAGCAGGCCACCGGTACTCGCAATCTGACTTGAGAAATAACATCCATCTTGCAACTATCGCTTTATCAGCCTTTTCAAGCGCATGCTTTCCAACAAGCCTATACTCCCTAAAGTCATCGTATATCGGCCAAGCACCTCTTGTGAAAACTTCAACTATTGCCCGGTCGTCAGATTGAGGAATCATGTCTTCAAACTCATCTTAGAAATCTGGCCGTTTACATAACGCCTCAGAAGCTCCGCCAGCGCGTTTCTAGCTTGTCGATCAATCATGGTGGGCATAACAGTTATATCGTGGTCTCCAAGGCTGCTAGTTCCAAGCATGGCTTAATGGAAAACAGCCCCAAAGTCACGTGCCACCAGGGCTTGCAGGCAGCTAAAAGCATATAAAAATAAATCTTTCGCCGTTTTTAGACTCCATAACCTTTTGGATGCTGCTTTCCTTCGTCACCTATTTCTTCCCATGAAGCTTTTGAATTTACGTATAAATGATGTGCCACTTTAAGGTTTTCATGGCCTACCGTAATAGTTCCCACCGGCAAGTACATATGCAATTCATCGTTCTCTCCTGGAAGTGCAGAGCCGCATACCCTACAAAAGTAGGTATGCCAATCATGTTCAGGTTTTGACCAATTACTAATACTATCTTGTCCTCGGACCCAACTAAATTTGTTACTCGCTACGATTGACACCGCAATTCCGCCGCTTCCTGTAGATTTTCGACAAATAGAGCAGTGGCATATAAAGATATCTGATATTTTACTATCTACTTTATATACCACTGCTCCGCAATTACATTCACCTTCAATCATACAGGGCCTCCGTTTGGTCAAACGACTTGCTCACCAAAAAATAGTTAGCGCCAATGATTTATTTTCCGGCGGCCAATGAGGTCAGTGTTTGATTTCTAGCCAGCCGCCCTCGCCATCAACGACTCTCGTATCTTTACCTGACCTCTGACCCCGTCTCGACGCTAGCAACTATACCCGTAAGGCGTATCACCCAAATCCTGCAGGTGCCCTCGCAAGCGAAGGGAGGGGATATAACCGGATGGCGTAAATAATGATAGCCGGAGCCGAACAAAATTGCCTAGAACAATTTTTGGTCAACTTTGCTGGCCCGAAGGGCCGAGCGCAGGGATGTGCGAGCCAATTGCACCGGGAACCGGTTCAATGACGGCTTGGTAGGAATTTCACCTGCACTTGAAGTAGGTCAAAGGGTTAAAGCAAAGTACAAATAATGGTGCCCGGAGCCGGACAAAATTGTCTGGAACAATTTTAGGCAGCTTTGCTGGCCCGCAGGGCCGAGCATAGGGATGTGCGAGCCAATTTAACCGGGTACCGGTTCAATGACGGCGAATCGAAAGTTTAACTAGAGTCTGAAGCTGTAGGAAAATTGTTACGACGCGCTAAATATGGTGCCCGGAGCCGGAATTGAACCGGCACGACTGCAATAGTCGGCAGATTTTAAGTCTGCTGTGTCTACCAATTCCACCACCCGGGCAATTCGGGGTCTCTAATGAGATTTGATACTAGATTGTAACTTCTAGCGACGCTTCGCGCCGCCCTGCTGTGGTCGCTCCCGGCATCCTGCCTCACGCGACACTAGTGCATCCTGCACGTCGTCTACCAATTCCACCACCCGGGCCGGGTTGAGCTTTGCCAGCTTTGCAAAGCTCTAAAAATGGAGGCGCGAGCCGGAGTCGAACCGGCCTAGCTGGATTTGCAATCCAGAGCATAACCGCTTTGCTATCGCGCCTTTTCAAGAGGGCGGCATTCTAGCTTACTTTTATTTAAAAACCTACTACTGAATCCTAAAAATACTCAGTGAGGTGGCGCTAAGCGATTGATATTTATACGATTGCCAACACACTTATAATTTCACTCATTAATACTGGCCTGCAGCGCCGGTTTGGCGGCCTTGAGGTACAGCAGCATAGACCAGAGCGTGAGCACTGCAGCACCGAACAGGGCGATAAAACCGATGGGCAATAACAGCGGTATATCGGCCAAGAGGATGATGATAGCCGTCATTTGCAGGGTGGTTTTGATTTTGCCGATGTAAGACACCGCCACACTGGCGCGCTCGCCAATCTCGGCCATCCACTCGCGCAGGGCCGAAATCACAATCTCGCGGCCCACAATCACGCAGGCGGCCACGGCAAACCACATGGTGGGATGCAGGGTGACCAGCAGCACCAGGGCGATGACTACCATGAGTTTATCGGCCACCGGGTCTAGAAACGCGCCCAGGCGGGTGGCCTGATCGTACTTTCGGGCCACATAGCCGTCTAGCCAGTCGGTAATGGCGGCGGCGCTAAAGATCATGGCGGCAGTGAAGTGTGCGTATTTGAACGGCAGAAAAAACACCACCACAAACAGGGGAATCAGCAGAATACGTAGCAGTGTTAATTGATTGGCTAGTGTCATACGGGCAGGCTTCTCTTACTGCTTGGGCAGATCGGGTACAAAATCGGGCCAGATACTAAAACCATAGCACGGCAACGGGAATGATACACCAGTGACCTAGTTTGTGTGAAAAATTCCGTATATTTCCTCCGCCAGCTGCCGACTGATGCCAGCAACCTGGGTCAGTTCGTCAATACTGGCGCGCTGTACCGCCTGCAGGCCCCCAAAGTGCCGCAACAGCTCCCGGCGCCGGGTGGGGCCGATGCCAGGTATCCCCTCCAGGGTGGAGGTATTGCGCTTTTTATCGCGGCGGTTTTTGTGGCCGGTAATCGCAAAGCGGTGCGCCTCGTCACGTATCTGCTGAATCAGGTGCAGCGCAGGCGAATCGCCTTCAAGCACGATTTCCTGAGCGGTGTCGGCCCGGTACAGGGTTTCAAACCCGGCCTTGCGCGTAGTGCCCTTGGCCACCCCCACCAGCAGCACATCGTTAACGCCGCATTCGGCCATAACTGCTTTGGCCACCCCCAGCTGACCTTTGCCGCCGTCGATAAACAGAATATCCGGCAGTTTGCCCTCGCCCTTTTGCAGGCGGGTATAGCGCCGCGTGAGTGCCTGGCTCATGGCCGCGTAGTCGTCACCCCCGGTGATGCCCTCAATATTAAAACGCCGATAATCGGATTTAAGCGCGCCCTCCTGGTTAAACACCACACAAGAGGCCACCGTCAGCTCACCGCTGCTGTGGCTGATATCAAAGCACTCCATACGCTCAGGCAAGGCGTCCAGTCCCAGCACTTCTTGCAGGGCGTGCAGGCGCTGCTCGGTATTTTTGTGGCTATTAATACGCCCGGTTAAATTTTGCTCGGCGGCCTTTTGCGCCATGGCCACCCACCCGGCGCGGTGGCT
>DATBNH010000102.1:0-1662 GCA_036554405.1 Cellvibrionaceae bacterium
TCTGATAATGATTGCACCATCATTATCGCATCAGCGTCATAAATCAATCATCGGTGAAGATTCATAGTACCAAGGCATCTATTGAGCGGCCATAAAAAACACCCCGCGCGATCACAACTGAGCACTTCTTAATCAATCCATTAGGCGCAGGATGAGCCAACAAAGACCCTCGTCAAAACAGAGCGACTACAACTATAAAGGCAATATGGGAATGTCACTTACTTTAGCGATTGGGAGTTCATAATCCGGTCACCACTTTCCACAGATTCTTCCGAGGCGCGCCGCAACAAATCGGCAGGACAGCCGATTTGCACAGCCGCAGGCTGCCCGGAGGGCGAGCCACAGGGAAGTGGCGAGTGAATCCATCCTTGTGGGCTCAAATGCAGCGTCCCTGCTGCATACGGCCTCGGAAGAATCTGCGGGAAACGGCGCCCTCGCTACGAATTGGGGCTTAAGTAAGTGCCATTCCAATCTGATCTTGCTTGATTTACCCGCACACTGCCCCAATTTACGCTGTATGGAAGCATTCTTTTTAGTGAGGTCACAGCATGCGCTTAGATCGTTTAACCAATCAATTACAGCTGGCTCTTTCGGACGCCCAGTCTCTGGCGGTCGGCCGCGATCATAGTCAGTTGGAGCCCGCTCATGTGTTATTGGCATTACTCGACCAGCAGGGCGGGACGGTGCAGCCTTTGTTGGGGCGAGCGGGCTTTGATGTTAAAGGTATGCGCAATGAGCTGGGCAAGCAATTAGACAGCTTCGCCCGTATTCAGAGCCCCTCTGGTGATGTCCGGATGTCGCAGGAGTTGGCAAAACTGTTGAACCTGGCCGATCGTTACGCACAAAAAGTCGGCGATAAATTTGTCTCCAGTGAGGCTGTGCTGATAGCAGCTATGCTGGATAAAGGCGGCGAGCTCGGTAAATTGTTACATCAATTTGGCGATGCTGAGCGCCTGCAGCAGGCAGTAGATGCAGTCCGCGGTGGCGAGACGGTCGATGATGCCGACGCTGAAAGCCATCGTCAGGCGCTGGAGCGTTTTACTGTTGATCTGACTGCTCGCGCCGAAGCGGGTAAGCTCGATCCGGTGATTGGGCGTGATGATGAAATTCGTCGCACTATTCAAGTATTGCAGCGGCGCACTAAAAATAACCCGGTATTAATCGGTGAGCCGGGTGTGGGCAAGACAGCTATTGTCGAGGGTTTGGCGCAACGTATTGTCAATGGTGAAGTGCCCGAAGGTCTAAAAAATAAACGCTTGCTGTCGCTGGATTTGGGCTCTCTATTAGCTGGCGCCAAATTTCGCGGCGATTTTGAAGAGCGATTGAAATCTGTGCTCAACGAGTTATCAAAGCAGGAAGGCCGCATTATTTTATTTGTTGATGAGCTGCATACCATGGTGGGTGCAGGCAAGGCGGAAGGTTCCATGGATGCCGGTAATATGCTAAAGCCGGCATTGGCGCGCGGTGAATTACACTGTGTGGGCGCTACCACTTTAGATGAGTACCGTAAATATATTGAAAAAGATGCAGCGCTGGAGAGGCGTTTTCAAAAGGTGCAAGTGGATGAGCCCAGCGAAGCCGATACCATTGCTATTTTGCGTGGGTTAAAAGAGCGCTATGAGGTCCACCATGGGGTAGATATCACCGATTCAGCTATTATCG
>DATBNH010000464.1:0-7385 GCA_036554405.1 Cellvibrionaceae bacterium
TATCAAACAGAGCCAGTGCAGCGCGGCCAGTCAGCGCTTCAATACGGCGCACCCCGGAGGCAATGCCCGACTCACTGACAATGCGTAGCAAGCCAATATCACCGGTACGGGTCACGTGAGTGCCGCCACAGAGCTCTACCGAAAAACCATTGCCCATGGTGAGTACCCTGACCCGCTCGCCATATTTCTCGCCGAATAGAGCCATGGCACCGCGCGCTTTGGCAGTTTCCATATCGCACAGCTCGGTGGTCACCTCGCTATTACCGCGTATCTGCTCGTTGACCAGACTTTCAATGACCTTTAACTCATCACCGGTGACCGCGCCAAAATGGGAAAAATCAAAACGCAAGCGGGTAGAGTCCACCAGCGAGCCCTTTTGCGTCACGTGATCGCCCAGCACTTGTCGCAGCGCCGCATGCAATAAGTGGGTGGCCGAGTGATTGAGCGCGGTAGCTGTGCGCACATCGGGGTCGACCACTGCCTCCAGCGTATCACCCACATTAAGGCGGCCCTGTAGCACTCGACCCACATGTAAAAAATGCTCTCCCTGTTTGATACAGTCGCGTACTTCAAAGCGCATAGTGGCCGTTTGCAGGTAACCGGTGTCGCCAGCCTGACCGCCTGATTCGGCGTAAAACGGTGTGTTATCCAGCACCAAAGCTAGCTCATCGCCTTCGCCCGCCTCGGCAATAACGGCTCCTGCTGCCAGCATCGCTAGCACCTGGCTGTCTCCGGCAAGCTCGGTATAACCGGTAAACACAGTGGCAGGCACCGTGAGCACCGCCTGGGTGTAATCCACTTTAAAGGCACCGGCCGAGCGCGCCCGTTCACGCTGGGCGTTCATGGCCGACTCATAGCCGGCCATATCCAGGGTTAACTCGCGCTCGCGGGCAATATCGGCGGTTAAATCCACCGGAAAGCCGAAGGTGTCATAGAGGGTAAACACCACTTTGCCCGGAATTTCACTCCCTTTAAGCGCCGCCAGAGCGTCTTCCAATACCGCCATACCCTTGTCGAGGGTTTTGGCAAATTGCTCTTCCTCGGCCAACAGCACCTTGGCAATTTGCGCCTGGCGCTCTATCAGCTCCGGATAGGCATCCCCCATAGCCTCAGCCAGTGCCGCCGTAAGGGTGTGGAAAAATGGCTGTAATTGGCCGAGTTTATGGCCGTGGCGTATGGCGCGGCGAATAATACGGCGCAGTACATAACCGCGACCTTCGTTGGAGGGCAACACTCCATCGCTGATTAAAAAAGCGCTGGAGCGAATATGGTCGGCAATGACCCGCAGCGACTTATGTCCCAGGTCATCGCTGCCGGTGGCCTTGGCCGCAGCGGCCAGCAACAGCTGAAACAGATCAATATCGTAGTTGTTATGCACGCCCTGCATTACTGCAGCGATACGCTCAAGGCCCATGCCGGTATCCACCGAGGGTTTGGGCAGAGGCTTGAGCTCACCGCCGGCGTGGCGCTCATACTGCATAAACACCAGATTCCAGATTTCAATATAGCGATCCAGGTCGTCGTTCTCACTGCCTGGCGGCCCCCCGGGCACATCGGCGCCGTGGTCGTAAAAAATTTCCGAGCTGGGGCCGCAGGGGCCTGTGTCGCCCATCTGCCAAAAGTTATCTTCATCCAAACGCGAAAAACGATCGGGGCTGACGCCCACTTCCTCAAGCCAAATAGCAGCGGCTTCGTCATCGGAAATATGTACCGTAATCCACAGACGCTCGGCCGGCAATTGCAGCACATCTGTTAAAAAATGCCAGGCAAAACGGATGGCATCGCGCTTGAAATAATCGCCAAAACTGAAGTTGCCCAGCATCTCAAAAAAAGTGTGGTGGCGGGCGGTGTAGCCGACGTTTTCCAGATCATTGTGCTTGCCACCGGCACGTACGCAACGCTGTGAACTGGCGGCGCGGGTGTAGCTGCGGTTGTCTCCGCCCAAAAATACATCTTTAAACTGCACCATGCCTGCATTGGTAAACAGCAGCGTCGGGTCATTACCCGGAATCAGCGAACTGCTGTCGACAACAGCGTGGCCCTCGGATTCAAAATACCGCAAAAAGGCGTCGCGAATTTCAGCGCTCTTCATAGTCATTCCATCAAGTGGGAGTCAAATTCAGAAAAATCGGCGGCTATTCAGGCGCCTTCGGGCTGGGCTGGGCCGGCTCGCTGTCACTTAGACGCCGAGCCTCACTTTCCAGCATTACCGGAATGCCATCGCGCACCGGGTAAGCCAAGCCGCTGGTATGGCACACCAGTTCGGCGGTGTCGGGGTGGTATTCCAGCTCACCCTTGCTCACCGGACACACCAGAATACTCAGAAGTTTTTTATCAATCATCAATTTGCTCGCCAGTGGTTTGCGCCATATCAGTCAATTGCCAGTGTGGGCAAGGTTAAGGGCCGTTATATTACACGCCTGATTCAGTACAGGCTAGCGGGCAGCGGCTTCGGGCATTGGCCCTACTAAAGTAGTGGGGTCCACGCGCTCGCCGAACCAATTCATCCGCCAGTCAAGATGCGGGCCGGTAGCACGACCGGATGCGCCTACTTCGGCCACAAGCTGACCCTGCTCGACACGCTCGCCCTCCGCCACCAGAATTTTGGACAGGTGAATTAAGGTAGACGACAAGCCGTGCCCGTGGTCAATAATCAGGGTGCCGCCGGAATAAAACAAGTCATCGTCGGCAAATATAACCTGCCCCGCCGCCGGAGCAACTACAGGCGTGCCCGTGGGCCGGGCGATATCGACACCATAGTGTGGCGAGCGGGGCTCACCGTTGTAGACGCGCTGACTGCCATAAACGCCAGTAATGCGACCGGTAACCGGCCAGATAAAGTCCGCCATAAAATCGGTGGTATTCAAACGCGCCTGACGCGCCTGCCACACCCGCGCCGCCTCTTCACGGGTACGCTTTTGTTGATCTTCCGATGGTGTCACCGTACGCTGGGGTACACCCTCGATACGCTGAATAGGATAATCGCGACGGGCCACATCAAAGACATGGGTTGTAGCATCGCCTTTGGGGGCAGTTACGAGCAACTGGACGTGGGCTTCGGCATCGCGACCGAGGCCCAGTACAAACTCACCGTTTGCACTCACCATCAAACGCTCACCCTGAAATTCCACCACGCTGTCTGGCGCTACTGTACCGCGAATAACAGCGCCCTGCTGCCAGCTACCCTCAAGCTCTAAAGCATTGAGGTACGAAGGCAGGAAACTGAGCGTAAGCAATAATAAAGTGAATCTATTCATAGTGGGTGATTATATCCGGCCAGGCGTGGCGTTCACAGCCTCAGCATAAAATTGTCCCCGGAAAAACAAACGGCAGCCCGAAGCTGCCGTTTGTATGCTTGCCTGCGAAGTGTATTTATAACAGGCAGGCCCCTACACAGAGAATTTTCATAGAGTTGGTGCCCCCCAGTTGATCGGTATCACCACTGGTGAGCATCACCAGATCGCCGTTAACCAGAAAGCCATCCTCTTTCAAAATGTCTATGGCTCGCAAATAGTCAGCATTCGATGGTGTGGCTTGGGTATCAAAAGGTACCGGCTTAACACCACGATATAGCGCAACTCGACGCTGGGTAGCAATATGCCGCGAGAAAGCAAAAATCGGCAACTGCGAACCCACCCGCGACATCAAGCGCGGCGTGGTACCCGACTCGGTCAAAGCAATAATGGCTTTAACACCGGTCAAGTGGTTGGCGGTATACATGGTCGCCAAAGCAATGGATTGATCAATTGTCGAGAAAGCCTCATTCAATCGATAGTTATCATAACTGGCCTGGGGATGTTGTTCGGCACCCAGAATAACCCGCACCATGGCCTCTACCGTTTCCACTGGAAAGCTACCGGCAGCGGTTTCGGCAGACAACATCACCGCATCGGTGCCATCCAATACCGCGTTGGCCACATCGAAAACTTCGGCACGAGTTGGCAGTGGACTGTTAATCATTGACTCCATCATCTGGGTAGCGGTAATAACTACCTTATTGAGGGCGCGAGAACGGGCAATAATGCGTTTTTGCACACCCACCAAAGCCGCATCGCCAATTTCCACACCCAAATCGCCACGGGCTACCATGACCGCATCACTGGCTTTAATAATCTCATCCAGAGTTTCATCGTCGGCAACCGCTTCGGCGCGTTCAATTTTAGACACCAGCCCGGCTTTACCGCCAGCAGCTTCCAGCAGCTTACGCGCCTGATTCATATCATCAGCAGAGCGGGGAAAAGAGACAGCCAAATAGTCCACATCAATTTCGGCAGCGGTTTTAATATCCGCCAGATCTTTTTCAGTGAGCGCCGGGGCCGAAAGGCCACCGCCTTGACGATTAATACCCTTGTTATTAGACAGCGGGCCCGCCACTGTAGTGGTACAGAAAATCTCATGTTCGACAATCTTATCGATTTTGAGCACCACACGGCCATCATCCAGCAATAATAAATCGCCAGCCTTACAATCTGTAGGCAGCTCCTTATAGTCGATACCCACACGCTCTTTGGTGCCGGCGTCTCGTTCGAGTTTGGCATCGAGAATAAATTTATCTCCCAATCCCAAATGAATCTTGCCTTCGGCAAAGCGCGCAATGCGGATTTTAGGGCCTTGTAAATCACCCAATACGGCCACAAAACGCTTATGCTTGCTCGCCAGACGACGCACAGCTTCCGCCCGGTTTTTATGATCCTCGGGCGAACCGTGAGAAAAATTCAAGCGCACCACGTTGACACCGGCAAGAATTAATTTTTCTAGAACCTCTTCTGATTCGGAAGCGGGGCCCAAGGTACTGACGATTTTGGTACGGCGTAACATAATAGACTCTCGATTATTTGGCGTTCATCAATGCGATGGTGTTATCCAGCATGCGGTTGGAAAAACCCCATTCGTTATCATACCAGGCCATAACTTTTATCCAGCGCGTACCCATTACTTTGGTTTGCAGGGAGTCAAAGTTGGAAGAGGCAGGGTGATGGTTAAAATCGATAGAGACCAACGGTTCATCGTTGTAAACCAGAACGCCCGGCATTTCTTTTTCGGCCGCTTCTTTCATGGCCGCATTAACCTGCTCTACGGTTACATCAGTTTTCACCAATACGTTTAAATCTACCAGCGATACGTTAATGGTAGGTACACGTACCGACATACCATCAAGTTTGCCGTTGAGCTCAGGCAACACCAGGCCTACAGCACGTGCAGCACCGGTGGATGTGGGGATCATGGACTGGGTGGCAGAACGGGCGCGGTAAATGTCTTTGTGAAACACATCGCTCAGGTTCTGATCATTGGTATAAGCGTGAATAGTGGTCATAGACCCCTGCTCAATACCAAATTTGTCATTCAACACTTTGGCCACAGGCGCCAGGCAGTTGGTGGTGCAAGAAGCATTAGAAATGATTTTATCGCTGGCTTTAAGCACATTGTGATTAACGCCATAAACAACGGTTGCATCAATATCGGTGCCCGGTGCAGAAATAATGACTTTTTTCGCACCCGCATCCAGATGCAGCTTGGCTTTTTCCCCGGTGGTGAAAATACCGGTACACTCGTAAACCACATCTACATTCAACTTGCCCCAAGGCAAGTCGGCAGGATTGCGCTCTGAGGTAATTTGAATTTCATCGCCATTGACAATCATTTTATCGCCACTAACGGATACTTCACCGGGGAAACGGCCATGCACGGAATCGTACTTGGTTAAGTGTGCATTAAGCTTCGCATCACCCAAATCATTAACCGCTACAACTTGTATGCGGTCGCGGTAGTTCGATTCATAAAGTGCACGCAAAACATTGCGGCCGATGCGCCCGTAACCATTAATAGCTACTCGAATTGTCATGTGTTTCTCTCCTGTTAGTATCGCCGTTTACAGACGGCTTAAAAATAGACGGTAAAACTAATGTAGCGCACCAAATAAACTACACTAGCGTTCAAGATTTGCCGCTTGACGCGCCAGAACTTCAATCTCATTCCACTTTTTCGCTTCTATCAATGCCTTCGGCGCCATCCAGGTACCACCGACACAGGCCACATTGGGCAGCGCCAAATAAGTTGGTGCCTTCGCCAAATCAATGCCACCAGTCGGGCAAAAAGTAATTTGGGGCAGTGGGCCACCAATAGATTTAAGCATAGGCACACCACCGGCAGCTTCGGCCGGGAAAAATTTCAAATGGGCAAAGCCCTGAGTGTACATATTCATGGCCTCAGAGGGCGTGGCAACACCGGCCAATAAAGGCACGGGACAGGCTTTGGCCGCTGCAATTAACGCAGCAGTGGTACCCGGGCTCACCATAAAACGCGCCCCGGCATCTACCGAAGCCTGTAAATCTTCTGGAGTAATCACGGTACCTGAGCCGATGACCGCATCTTCAGGTAAGGCATCAACCATGGCGCGAATAGCATCCAGTGCAATGGGCGTACGCAAGGTAATCTCGAGCACTTTCAGGCCACCATTGTATAACGCTTGGGCCAGGGGTACCGCATCTTCCATACGCTCCACCACCATCACAGGAACGACGGGGGCAATTTTCATAATCTCATCAAGGGTTAAAGCCACGTGATCATCCTCACATCAAATAAGTGAGCGCTTAAGGCGCCCAGTAAACAGTTACAGTCACTTGCTCTTGATTGAGCACGGCGCGAACCGGCATAGCAGCTACATCGCTGCCGGCCAAAGCCTCACGATAAGTTGCCAGTTTTTCTTCACCTGAGATTAACAGCAAAATATGACGGGAATTGTTGATGCCCGCCAGCGACAAGGTCATGCGTTCGGTGCAATCACCGGTCACTTCACTTTGCATAGCGGTAATAGCACTGCATAACGCGTCGGTATCCAGTGCCTGCTGCAAGCCTTCAGCATGGGGAAATAAAGAAGCGGTGTGACCGTCTGGCCCCATACCCAACACCGTCACATCAAACGGGCTGGCGAGCTTTTGATAGGCTTCTTCGCAAGCGCTCAAACCCTCGGCGGCCGTGGCTGCATCGTTTTTCATACCTACCAAATGCGCATCGGTGGCATTATTTTGCAACAAGGTGTTCACAATAAACGCTTCGTTGCTTTTATCGTGTTTAAAATCCACCCAGCGCTCATCAACCAGAGCCACATAAACATTGTCCCAGGCCAGGTCTGCCTCCGATAAACGCTGATAAATAGGCGCAGGTGAACTGCCACCAGAAACCATAAAACTGGCTTCACCACGATTATCCAGCGCCGAACGCAAAGCCTCGATAGTCTGCTGGTAAACTGCATCAATCATCGCCTCGCGCGCGTCAAAAAAACGTTCTATCACCGGCATTATCAAACGCTCCCTTTAATATTTTCGCCCACATTAAACCAATTGCGGCCTTCGCTTTGCAGCATTTGCGTAGCGGCCTCCGGCCCC
>DATBNH010000116.1:0-2485 GCA_036554405.1 Cellvibrionaceae bacterium
TTTGCACACGGTTAAACCTTTTACCAAGTGCAGAGAGTTTACTGGAAATCACAAACAGCGTATTTGCACTACTGACTGCCTTTATCAACCGACTGAAACAAAATCTTTAATGCATCAGACGTCCGACATCAGACGTCCGACTTTTAAACAGAGGTTAACCATGAATATTGCCACTAATTTCACCGACTACAAAGTCGCCGCTAAAACCGCCGAACAATTCAAGCAAGACGCCGACTGGGGCCGTCGTGAGATTGATATTGCTGAGGGAGAAATGCCCGCGCTGATGGCGCTGCGCACGCAGTATGCGGATCAAAAGCCGCTGGCGGGTGCGAAGATTATGGGTTGTATCCATATGACCATTCAGACCGCTGTGTTGATTGAAACACTGGTGGCGCTGGGTGCTGAGGTGCGCTGGTCTTCATGCAATATTTTTTCCACCCAGGATCACGCCGCTGCTGCCATTGCCGCTGCCGGCATTCCGGTGTTTGCCTGGAAGGGCGAAACCGAAGAAGAGTTCTGGTGGTGTATTGAACAAACTGTATTGCACGATGGCAAGCCCTGGGATGCCAATATGATTCTGGATGATGGCGGTGATTTAACCCAGATCGTGCACGAAAAATACCCTGAAATGCTGAATAAAATTCACGGCATTTCTGAAGAGACCACCACCGGTGTACACCGCCTGCTGGATATGCTGAAAAAAGGCGAGCTAAAAGTACCGGCTATCAATGTCAACGATGCCGTCACCAAAAGCAAAAACGACAACAAGTACGGCTGTCGTCACAGCCTCAACGATGCCATCAAACGCGGTACCGATCACCTGTTGTCGGGTAAAAAAGCGTTGGTTATCGGCTACGGCGATGTGGGTAAAGGTTCTGCCGCTTCGCTGCGCCAGGAAGGCATGATTGTGAAGATCACCGAGATCGATCCCATCTGCGCCATGCAGGCGTGTATGGACGGCTTTGAGGTAGTATCGCCTTACAACGACGGCATTAATACCGGCAAGGTTGACGATATTAATCATATTGTTTTGGGTACCACGGATCTGCTGGTGACCACCACCGGCAACACCAATGTGTGTGACTCTGCCATGCTGCAAAGCCTGAAGAACGGCGCTGTGGTGTGTAATATTGGCCACTTCGATAACGAAATCGACACTGCCTTTATGCGTAAAAACTGGGAGTGGGAAGAAGTTAAACCGCAGGTACATAAAATCTATCGCGACCGCAAAACCAATAACCACCTGCTGCTGTTATCGGAAGGCCGCCTGGTGAACCTGGGCAATGCCACCGGCCACCCGTCGCGCATTATGGATGGCTCTTTTGCCAACCAGGTGCTGGCACAAATTTATCTGTATGATCAAAAATTTGCCGATCTGCCAGAGGCTGCCAAAAAAGAAAGCCTGTTTGTAAAAGTGCTGCCGAAAAAACTGGATGAAGAAGTAGCGCGCCATATGGTGGAAGGTTTTGGTGGTGTAATCACCAAACTGCGCAGCGACCAGGCCGAGTATATCGGCGTAGACGTAGACGGCCCGTTTAAGCCAGAGAGTTATAAGTATTAATTGCGTCAGACGTCGGACGTTCGACGTCTGACGTCTCTATAGGAACACACAATGAACAATGAATCTTTACGGTTAAGTTTTGAGTTTTTTCCGCCCAAAACGGATGTAGGCAAGGAAAAGCTGGCGGTTGTGCGCGAGGAGCTGGCGGCTTTTAATCCGGATTTTTTCTCGGTGACTTATGGTGCCGGCGGTTCTACTCGCGACAACACGAAAAATCTGGTTAAACAGTTTAATGCTCTGGGCACGCCGGTTGCGCCGCATTTGTCTTTCGGTGGCGACGATGAAGCCACTATTAAAGAGCTGATTGCCGAGTACCAGGCGGCGGGCATCAATCGTATTGTCGCCCTGCGCGGTGATATGCCTTCGGGCGTGGGCGGCTCTTACCAATTGGTTTACGCCAATGAACTGGTGGCTTTTATTCGCCAGCACTTTGGTGATGCCTTTGAGCTGGAGGTTGCGGCCTACCCGGAAATTCACCCCCAGGCTAAAACCTACGATGATGATATTCGCTTTTTAAAAGGCAAGTTTGACGCCGGCGCCAACAGCGCTATTACTCAGTACTTTTACAATCCGGATGCCTATTTTTACTTTGTTGACCAGTGCCAGAAAGCGGGCATTGATAAACCGATTTATCCGGGCATTATGCCTATTGTCAATGTGCGCAATTTAATGCGTTTTTCTGACAACTGCGGTGCGGAGATTCCTCGCTGGCTGCGCAAGCGCCTGGAGGCCTACGAGTTCGATACCGAAAGCTTAAAGTCGTTTGGTGTGGATCTGGTGACCGACCTGTGTGAAACCCTGCTCGACAACGAAGCGCCGGGGCTGCATTTTTACACCATGAACCAAACCCAGCCCACCGCTCAGATAGCCAAGAATCTAGGCTGGGGCCAATAACCATCCATATGCTAAGACCAGCGCCCAACA
>DATBNH010000466.1:0-2178 GCA_036554405.1 Cellvibrionaceae bacterium
GAGTCGCGATCAGCGCCTCCAGTTCGTCGTAAATATTGTGCTGACTCTGCCAGTCAAGCAGCTCGCGCGCCTGACTGCAATCAAGATCATAATGATCCGAGGCCAAATCCACCATGAAGGGCTTAATAAAAGGCTTCTCCCCTTGATCAAAATCGTCCGGCACCACTGGTTCGGCCCGCTCCTGAACCCAGGCACCCATTTTTGCCACCGATGCGGGTACCTGCCGGGTTTGCCATTCACGTTCGCCGTGTACCAGCGAGCCAATCCTGTTCTGCAGCGCTTCGTAGCTAACAACTTGCTCCTCGCCTGCTAATATACTGTGTTGTTTTGGCAATTTGCGGCGACGCTTGACTACTCGCACAAATAAATCCATCAAATCATCGCGATGAATAAACGCCTGCCCGGCATTAGTATTACCCGCATATAGGTGGCTTTTCAGATTGTTTTCGTAAATACGGGCGATTTGGTGTGACAAAGTAGGTACAGCCGTTTTCTCATCGTACAAACCGGCAAGATGCAACAGTGTCCACGGCATACCGGCGTGTTTTTTAATCACTTCCTCAGTAGCAGCTTTGGATTCGGGATAAGCCCAACCCGGCGCAATGGGCGTTTTTTCAGTGATTTTTTCGCCGGGTACTCCGGGGCGATAAACCAACATTGTTCCCGAATAAATAAAACGCTCTACACTAAAACCCTCAAGAGCCTGCAACAAATGTTGCGTACCTTTAACATTGACCTCATCATAAAGTGGCGAGTGTTTGCCACTAAAGTCAAAATAGGCAGCCAGATGAATGACGGCGGCAAAGCGCTCGCCAAAATCATCTGCCAATTTATTCAAGGCTAAGTTCACTGAGTCCTGGGACGTTAAATCCAATAGATAACTGGCATCGGCCGCAGGGCTTTCCTTTCTGTCGAGGCTGATTACGCGATACTGTGACTGCAAAGCGCGCGCGAGACTGCTACCAAGGTTTCCGGCGCAACCGGTAATAAGCACAAGAGGTTTTTGTCGTGGAGCCATGAAATATCCTTTCCCAGGGAGACTCTGAATAAATTTGCCTCAACACAAGCAAGATCAGGGCCGCCCACGAACCACTAGCAACAGGATAAAATCTGCTTAATGGCAAGATTATTTCTGCAAGATTTACAAAATGCTTGTAGTTTTTCTACTGCGAAAGGTGGTTCAACAGTCTGCTAGTATAAACTTTACAACAAAATATATTTTATTGCCCCTGGCGCAAAACCTTATGAATATCCACACCTACCGTAATAGCGCCCACCGGCGGAGCATTAACCGTATCGTATAGTGGCATACTCACTTGAAGCTGAAACTTGCGGGTAGAATGATCATACTGCACTTCATCAAAAAACCAATCCCCTGGAGCCGCCTGAATAGTTTGTTGATATTTCGCTTCATCACCTTGCCAATAATCTGAAGTAAAGGGGCTCACCGCCACATTAAGGCCACGCTCATCCATCACAATAATTTCTGTGATAATGGTATGTTGCTTACGCCATACATCCAACCGCTCGGCCAGCACAGTGTTTTGCATAGCGTTCATCACCTGCTCATCGCCAGCGGCAAAGGCATTGGTCCAGAAACTGTCGAGCCGCTGAATCTTCTCAAAGCTCATGGTTTGATGACGTCGATTTTGCGCGGCAATGGGCTCGATAAAATTTTCCTCATTAACCCTGACATATAAAAACCCCAAGGCCTCATGAACCTTGGCCTGCTCTAGCGGGCTAAGCGCAAAACTGGTTTTGCTACAAGGGTAAATTTGACGGTTAAATTGTGATAGAAAGCCCTCGTGCTCTGCTAAAAATTCACGACTGAAATACACACCCATAGGTACATAACTGAAAAACTCTGCTACATAATGTTCGGGGGCAAGATCCAGCTCCAGCGCGGCTATCTCGAAATGCTCTAAATCCACCAAAATAGTATCAATGCGACCCGCCAGTAATAATTTAATCAATTGCGACAAGTGATTGGCATTAACCGTTTGCATGCCTTGATGCTCAAACCATAATGCCTGATGACTGCCTCGAATGGCGCCAATCCTGCCCGATTCGCTCTTCTCTGTACCCGTTTTATTTAACCGAAACCAATACCAGTTCTCCAGAATTAACGGATCAGACAAAAGCGCATACGCGTCCATTTGCAAATCGGGCACAGCGGTA
>DATBNH010000467.1:0-2509 GCA_036554405.1 Cellvibrionaceae bacterium
ATTTTTTCACCGGCTTGGTGGCGTGCGTCTTTGTACTTCATGAAAAACGCAATGGCATTGTCGCGAGTGAAAGGCAGTATTTCTTGCCCGTCATCGCTTGGGATATTCTCCCAATCCAGTGACATTTTCGCGTAAAGCTGCGAATCTTCGCGCCGGATTTCATCGCCGGATCGGTCGTATATTCCAGAGCCCTTGGCGTTTGCCTTTGACATTTCTTTCATGGCCTTGCGGGTGAAGCTCTGCCATGTGTCGGAGTCTGGGCCTTTCAGCTTAATGCGAACAGGCGCACGGCCTTCGGTGTCAAGCTTGGCACCCTTTGGCGGGTTCTCCCAATACATCGGGTCGCCGGTCGCTGGGTTTTCGATGTGCAGCCAGTCGCCGCTCTCTGACGCCGCCTCGGTATCAAGAACGCTTAGAAAATTAGTCATTGCTCATGCCTCGTGCAAACCATCCAGAAATAGATCAACGCGCCAGCGGGTGGATGAGGCCCGCGCTTCGGATGCTATCCTAGGCGCGTTGAACGGGTTACGCCTCAACAATAACCGAGTTGATCTCGATATTGGCAGTTGATGCAACAATGGAGTTAGCGCCGCCCGGTGCTTTGGTGTAGCTGAAGACTTGACCGAAAAAGTAATCGATAGAGCCGTCACTGTACGTGGCGCGGAAGCTGTGATTGGTGTTGAAGGTGCCAGAACCTGGGGTTGATGCAGTTTTGAGAATAGTCTGGCCTGCATCGCTTGAATCGTAACCAAGGCCGACAGAGGTGGAGCCGTAGTCGGTGAAGCCTTTGTACTTCTCAGTAATACCGGTTGCCAGAGGCTGGTGGTTCACTACGTCAGTAGTAGGGCCATACTCGGGCACGTCGGTTACTTCGCCGACAGTCGTGTAAGTCAAGGCACCGAAGCCGCTTGCGTCTACAGTTGCCGGTTCGCCAGCTGATACGGCCATGATTAGGCCAGTCGAAGTTTGAACGGTCATTATAGACCTCCGCTAAAGTGATGGTTGACATGTCATCCTAGCGGGATTATAGCATTTTGGAATAAGGCGGGCAATTCTTATATCTTTTTAGCCTATATACTCAAAAACAACGGGGATCATAAAGCGGTCGTCCATGTCCATACGCTCTGTAGCATAGGGCTTTCGGGATATGCGCACGGAGCCGCTAAGGGTTTCGCCCTTGGGGAAAACGGCCAGAAGCTGGTCGACTATGGCGTTAGCGGGAATTATGCCCTCCCCGGGTCGGTCGCACACGTTGACCTGAATAATGCCCTCTGGCACATAAGAGCTGTCGTAAGCCAAGCCCTCATCGCGCCCACGGTTTGGGAAGTGGTTTACTTCTAGCCAGAAGCCGGTGGCCGGTGGTGTAAACTCAATTCCCGGCCATGCGATGCCATAACCGAGTGATGCCGCTATGAGCTTATCCGCAAAGCCTGTGAATATCTGGTTGTTTGTTGCGCTCATGCTATGAACTCCACCTCAATTTTTCCGTAAACGGTCTTCTCGATAACGCATTTACGCCAACGATCAAGCTTAAAATTGCCATCATCTCCCCTAACAAGAAAAACGGCCTTGCCTTTTCTGGTATCGGCATAGTTGCAGTCTGGCACTTCTTTCCCGTTACAGAAGACCCTTCTAAATCCTCTACCGTCATCCGGCGTGTGAATATGCTCTGTGTTCATACACCCACCATAGATTTAACCTTCTTAGTAGCCTTCATAGCAATACCATCCCAGTTCTGGGCGGCCAGCTTCATAAAGGCATATAGCGCCTCCATGAGCTTAGCGTATTCAGCCGTCCAGCCAAGGTAAAGCACCTCGCCGGGGTTCCAGCGGTTAATGGCCAGTGCTATATTGCCAGCCTGAAATCGCTCGTTACCATCCGACTCGCCACGGGGCATAGAGCCAACGTTGCCATGCAAGCTGTTGACAAGGTTCGACGTATCCACCGGCATATTACCGCCCTTGTCGCGCGACTTACTGACCTCGGCAACCAAATCCTGGGCAGATGTTTTCTGCACGGCCTCCATGCGGGCCTCTGAGCCTGCCACCCATTTATCAATGGTGCTACTGAATCCCATTATCGAACGCCTCAAGATCGGTGTCGTCGTGTTTAATCTCTCGGTGGATTATAACATAGCGATCCGCCGCCCCGTTAGGCACAAGCTCTGATAGCGGCATGACCTTTGGTTCTTGCTCGCATACGGGGCAGTATTTTTGCCAGTCGTAGGTCAAGCAAACCCCTCAAGGCGTTTGAGCTTGCCAGCATAGTCTATTTCTGTGCGCTCTCGGCATCGGCAGTTGTGAGAGATTGTGTTGCCTGATACAATTAACCCTGACTTTGTCTCAAAATTAAACACAGGGCCATCATAATGAAAACGACTCACGAAATCGACATCAACGACTTTAAAGCCAGATACGAGCGAGGAGAAACCCTCGGCGCCATAAGCGAGGCCACAGGATTTAGCGTTGCCCCCGTTAGAAGTCGCCTGATCGGATGGAGCGGCTACAAA
>DATBNH010000138.1:0-2562 GCA_036554405.1 Cellvibrionaceae bacterium
GCCTTGCGGGCTGAACGTTTTGGACTCGCGCAGACACCGCCTGTACTTATTCAGAGTTTCCCAAGAATCACTTTGCGCTAAGAGTGAATGGATTTTGGATGGTAACTATGGGGCTACGATCGATGTACGACTCAAACATAGTGATACCATCATATTTTTAGATATAAACAGATATACCTGCCTTTTTAGAGTTATATTGCGAAGCATAAAGTCATACGGGAGAACAAGGCCTGATATGGCTGAGGGCTGTAAAGAAAAATTTGATTTTGTTTTTGCTAAATGGGTTTTAGACTATCCAAATAGTAGAAAGCCAAAATAGTAGCACTCTTAAGTGCTTTGCCAAATAACAAGAAGGTAATCATTCTCAAGTCGACAAGAGAAGTTAAACGGTTTCTAAAAAAGGCTTAACCCTGGATGCTTCCCCTATGCGCATTTTTACCTTACTGCTCTGTCTCACCCTTAACGGCTGCCACTTTTTTGCTGAGCCCCTCGAAGCCTCAAGCGAGCACTTCCATATTGTGGCTGATACCTACACGAGCTCGGAGGCGGAGATGCAATCGCTGCTTGAGCAGGGCGAAGCCTTCCATGCTGGTATCGCTGCAATTTACCCGCTAGATATACCCCTGGACCCAGTTATTGAGGTGCGGCTCAATGGTGATGCCCGCGGCAAGACACCTTTTGTAGACGGTGAAGGCACTATCCATTTATGGCGCTATTTGCCGGAAGAGGGCGGGTACGGAGCAATCTTCGCTCACGAGATTGCCCATGCTATTGCGTTCGACTACTGGGTTGAGGCCGGGGCTCTCGAATGGCCGGATCTCGGTTTCTATAACGAGGGATGGGCTGAGTATGCGGCGCTAATGGTCGACTCCGGCAAGACCGGCTTTCCGCTCTATGGTTTCGACGAGGATGTGGTGGCTGGGCACTGGGTAGAGCACGGAGGGCTGAGCCTCGCGGCGTTGCGTACAGCGCATGAGGCGTTGAACCAGCGGTGCGAGTTCCAGGCCTACCTTATGCGGGCATCGTGGTTCCGCTATATCGATGAAATATTTGGCCGCAAGGTGTTACAGAATCTGGTGGCAGCGAGGGAGGGGCTAACCCCTGACGCCGTTGAGGCAGTACTCGGCGAGAGCCTCGACAAGGTGGATGCCAACTGGCGCAGCTGGGTAAGCGCCAGGTATGCAGCGCATCCGAACGCCGATGCAGAGGCAGCCGCCTATCGGGCGCGCATTGGTGGGTATGTGCCCTGCGTGGAGTAATAAAAACCGGAGGCATCCATCTGCCTGATAATCAAGTTTGTGGGTTTCCCCAGTTGGGCCTTTCACTGCGCCCTCACAAAAACGGCCGCGAACGCAGCGAGAGACACAATGGTAATAAGGTGTGTCAGTAGCGCAAATCAGCTTCTTCCCTGGCCGGGGCATGGTTCCTCCTGAACGCAATGGCAATGACTTGTAGATTTACATTATAAATGGCTTGTGGGATTGTCAGGTTTTGGGGTATCCAAAGATTTACGCTGAGTCCTTGGGCCGGTTTCGACATGATGCTGGTCGCTTGGCGTAACCTGCGCATGATTCGCAAAATCGCCACCCGCTAGGGCATCGAGCCGGAGCTGCTCACTCAAGGAAAATTGCTGATGCAGGTTCTGCAAAACCTGTATTTTCCGGCGCCTACGAAGTGGCAATGGATGCAGGCTCTGCGCTGTTGGGCTGCTCATTGACTCAAGCCTGTCAGCAAGGGCCGGTCAGGGTATCGGCGCCGGCCTTGTCACTGCCCGCGCGGGGCCTGCAGCCATCAAACTCTGCCGTCCTTTGCTCGAACAGAATAAACCCAAAGAGCTGTTGCAACAAATAACCAAGGGAACTGTGCACAAACTGAGTGCTCGACTGAATGCAATCTTAATCACATGAATATGCCCGTACCATCCCCTGTGTAAAAACGCTAAAATATGGCGCATTACGCTTGAGAATACGGATAAGTGAATGACATTAATCACATTTTCTTCAAACGATTACGCTGAGCATGAGCGCCTTGAAGCCTCAAAAGATGTGTATGCCGCGATGGCCAACATCGACGTTGATATAGCAAAGGACCAAATACCCTCAATTGAAACACGTATCCGGTTACTGCCGGGTGTGACCATCGCACTGGTGAAAACATCTTCCCTGATTGTGCATCGGCGCAAGCAAGAGCTACAGGATGGAAACGATGACTTTTCTCTGTTAATAAATCCGGCAAACCATTCTCACTGGATATCTGACGTGCCCCGCGTGGGCGAGTTAAAGGGTGGCCCCGGTACAGGTTGCTTTGCATTCAATGACCGACCGGGAAAAATCATTTTCCCTTCCACAACCACACATATGCTCAATCTCAGCTTTTCCCGCTCATTGCTGGGCCGGCTGGTATTCGATCTGGAAAGCGCCAAAAACCCTTCATGTCTGGTCAATGAGCCCTTGAGGCATTTGGTCAGGCGCGCCCTCGAACTCACGCGAAACGATGTTACGCTGGCGAACAATCCTATTGTTGGAACCAATTACCTGCTCGATCTCGCTACCCTCGCAACCG
>DATBNH010000145.1:0-1957 GCA_036554405.1 Cellvibrionaceae bacterium
TGATAAGTTACTGCGGATAGGCTTGTTCCGCTCCCTGGTTCGCCCCGGATTTGGTGAGTCATCTGCCGGCGCTGAAATTGACCTGGAAGATAACGAAATCAAGGGTGGCAACCCGTTTCTTGATCCCACCACCGCGTGGAATTTTGACTTGAGCTACGAATGGTATCTGGGCGAAGAAACCTTCTTCAGTGCTGGTGTTTTCTACAAAGACATTGAAGATGCCATCATAGAAGTAGACACCGCTGATATCAACTTGCGAGGCCGGGTATGGGATCGTGGCGAAACCTTTATTAACGCTGAAGGCAGCAGTATTCTCGGCTTTGAAATGTCCTTTTTCACCGCCTTTGAAAGTGGCTTTCTGGTATCGTTAAACTACACCTATTCCGATGGCGAAACCGACTTGCCAGAAGATTCTGCCTACGGCGAAAGAACCATTCCCTACTTCAAGCAAGCAGAGCACACCTACAACGCAGCGGTGGGTTACAACAAAGGCGCCTGGGATATTCGTCTAGCATCGAATTATCGCAGCGAATACCTGGACGCCATTGGTGGTAACGCCTTATCTGACCGTTATGCCAGCGACTATTTGCAGGTGGACTTTACCGCGAAGTACAAGTTGAATGACAACCTGACCATTACCGGGGCAGCCATTAATCTCAATGACCGGCCTGAGTACTACTACTTTGGCAACGAAAGCCGTTTATCACAGTACGACGAATTTGGCACAACCGTGGAGCTGGGTGTTAACTATACCTTTTAAGCCAAACCAAAAACTTTAACTATTTATCCCCGCACTGCGGGGATTTTTTTAGGTATCTGATAATGAAAATCATCATTGCACTATTGTTACTAAGCTTTACCTTAGGCACCCAAGCCGAACCGGCGAACACACAATCTGCTCCTGCCAATGTGCTGGTATTCCCGCAGCCCAAGCAGGCGCCCGATGAAATTTATGCGGTTATTGAGATTCCTGCCGGCAGCACCACAAAATATGAGCTGGATGAAAAAACCGGCTTTCTGATTGCCAGCCGCTTTCAATCCATGCCCGTGGTTTACCCGGCCAATTACGGCACCCTGCCTTCATCGCTAGCGGGCGACAATGATCCGCTGGATATACTGGTGTACACCCGTGAACCCATTGTGCCCGGTGCGTTAATTAAAGTACGCCCCATCGGCGTGTTGCGCATGCTGGACGACGGCCAACAAGATGACAAAATTATCGCCGTACCCACCCTGAAAGTAGACCCGACTTATGCCGACATTCAAGATATAAACGACCTGCCGCCAATAGAGCGCGAGCGCTTATTGGCCTTCTTCACCATCTACAAAGACCTGCCCAAGGGCCGCAAAAAGGTGGTCATCCAATCGCTTGACGAGCGTAAGCAGGCTTTGCAACTCATTAAAAATGCGTTGCGTGAGTATCAGGCGAAACAACAATAATCGAAGCGATAGGCTATTAAAACCCGTTGGAGCCCAGGCCAACGGGTAAAGGGGCTTTTCAATCCATCCGCACGACTCATATCTTCCACCAATAAAACACCATCAGAATTTGAGACATTCATGCCATGATGTTGAACTTTGGCTGCTCCCTATGTAAGTCATGACCATCCCTTACTAATGGTCATAGCTGAGCGGCGCGGAGAAATCACCCTCAACTCCAGAAGCCCCAGAAACCTGACAAAGAAAAATTCAAAAAACTACCCATTTTTTACCTTTCCAGGTGTTTTACTTCCAGCATGTAACCTCGAAAATATCATCCTCCGTATGAACTGATATACTACAAGCAAAGCCACCCACACTCCACCTAACGTCATGCTGCCCAAACTCCTCAGAGTGGACTAGATTCTTGTAGCCTAAAGTTTTATGTAAAACACTTTCATGTGGAACCTTCAGCCCCAGCTTTGAAAGCTGGATCTGAACTTGACTTGAGGCTCCTTGAATATAGGTGCGATCATTT
>DATBNH010000172.1:0-2036 GCA_036554405.1 Cellvibrionaceae bacterium
GGACCTCTAAACTGATACCGAAAACCAGTAATGGCAAGGATATATTGCGCTAGGATAACCGCCTGTTGATGTTACTGGGGCTTTTATTGACCTTTAGTGATATGGCGGGTTTTGTGGTTGAATATCAGCATAGGAATATCCGCCAAGGGTAACCCAAGGGCCAACAATGACTGGCTTAATCAAGACATAAAAAGGTAAAAAGATGTGTTCACAATATTGCACTCAATTTCAGTTTTCCTGCATGGTTTGTATTGTGTTGCTGACAATTACTTCCTGTGGAGGCGGGAATAATCCATCCATGGAAAGCAAGTCCAGTGCTACAGCCGGGCCGGCGTACGGTGAAATAATATCGGGGGTCGAAGAGAGTCAAATAGTAGCCGACCCGCTCGCGGGGAAAATTCTGCAGACGATGTTTTCTCCAGCCCGTGACATCGCCGTCAATGGCGCAGTGGGCGACAACCAACAGGGTTATCACAACATTAGACCACAGGGTGAGGGCGCTTATCTGGCAATAGCACTGGGGATGGCCCGCTCTGACAGGAATCTGATTGAACGCGGGGTCAAGGCCCTTGAGTTTGGCTTGGCGTATCAAAATGCCGATGGTCGTTTTGCACAGTCGTCCCTGCAGAGCATGGCCCGTTTCACCCTCTTTGGCCTGCGAGCCTACTACCTATTGATGGACAGCTCATACGCCCCCACCTACGCCGGGCGCATGGACAGTGTTTTCGCCGCCTTGCTGAAATTGAATGCCCTCTTACTCGAGCAGCTTCCCCTGCACCCTGAAATATATGATGATACTAATCAAGTGGCCATATTGGCTTATATCTTGATGGCGAGCGGGCTGGAGGCCCGGGATGCCAGTCTGACCACCAAAGGTGAGGAATTGCTGCAGTGGGTACTGACCGTTCAGCGGGAAAACGGTGTCTTCCCGGAGCAGGGCGGCCATGACAGCCACTACCAGGCTATTAGCATGCTGGCACTGGCAAATATTTACATACATACGGACCCGGACACCGACCGGACAGCCCTGTATTCTGCCCTGCAAGCAGGGTTTCAGTGGCAGCAGTCGCGTATTTCACCCTCGGGACACATCGATGATCGAGGCAACACCCGCACGGCCAACGACCCCTCACTCAGCCCCGAGGACAAGCAAATTGATCCCCGAGAGTTAGCACTGGCACTACTCTATCTCTCTTACCTAGGACCTGAATTTTCCGAGGCGCGACTCCTGGGTGAATTAGTTTTGTCGGGTTATTTATCAAACCAAACGGCTACCACTCAATAAGAGAAATTCCTAATCGAATATTTCACCAAAAAGCTCTTAACCTGCCTGATAGACAGAGTTGGTGTAATTTGGAGCGAATTAGAATAGGGCCATACTTGTCACCTCCTACGCTTGCCGAATACCGGCTTGTACTGAGAACGTGCATGCTACGTTTGCCTTAGAACCACTAAGACGCCAGTCGCGAACCCGTTCACAATGCCTCAGCCCGGCGCCATCAAATCGGCATTTGGTAAAATATTCGGGCTAGCGTTCTCGTTAAAATTAATGAGATTTAGCTCAAGCACCCTTATTCTCCAAAATTCATTAATATTCAGCTTCCAAGTCCTGTAGGAATACTCAAGAATAACTCTCGCCTCCCTAAATCAGAAGGAAAATACAATGACACTGGGTGAAAGACTTAAGGAGCCTCTGAACAATTACGCGCTGAAAAAACTGGACTCAACCCCAGGCAGCCGAGGCGATGGGTATAGAGCAGTCTTATCTGTCCAAGCTGGAAAATGATAAATCCCTGCCGTCGGCGGAGATTTTTACCGCCATCCCTAATACCTTTTCGCTGGATGCCGATAAGTTTCTGCAAGGCATAAACCTATCGCTGCTTGATCGGCAATTACTGCAAATACCGGCCATTGCCTCGTATCTCGCAAACAATCAGCAGTTGCGTGCCTCGTCTATTAAACGATGGCTGTTTGGCTCGGCCTTGGCCTGTATTTTGGGTTTAACCGGTTATACTGCTGGGCACTTGGGGCTGGTT
>DATBNH010000175.1:0-2570 GCA_036554405.1 Cellvibrionaceae bacterium
GCCCCATTGCGCCCTGTAGTTGCGACGATTTGCCGCAGTTCATTAGTCGTACCCTTCCGAATGTCTTCGCCGGTACCAATAAGCTCACAAAGTAAATCTCACTCGCTGTAATAAATCGGGTGGATACTTTGCAGGGAAGTATTGGCAGTTTGGTGCGTCCGCGCTTGCTCGGATCTGTGCCAGTGCCAGCAATAATCATGCATAATACGCAGCTACAGGGGTAGATAGGGCCAACCTATCGTATAAGAATAAGCACAAACATAGCTAACGGAGAAGATGGGCAATGTTGCAAAAAGCACGTGGGCTAATCGCCTTAATGCTGGGTTTTACGGCGCTGTGGGGGAGCATTCCAGCCCTTGCCGACGAAGAAACCGGGCGTTGGGCCTTCAATATGACACCGGGGGTCACACCGGTCAGCCAGGAAATATTCGGTCTGCATATGCAGATGTTCTGGTGGTGTGTGGCTATCGCCGTGGTGGTGTTTGGCGTTATGTTCGTCAGCATGTTCTTGCATCGCAAGTCGCGTGGTGTCAAGCCGGCCAACTTCCACGAGAGCACCGTGTTGGAGATCCTGTGGACAGCCATTCCGTTGGTTATTCTGGTCATCATGGCCATTCCGGCCACCAAAAGCCTGATTAAACTCTACGATGCCTCTGAAGCTGAGTTAGACGTGGTTATCACCGGCTATCAGTGGCGCTGGCGCTATGATTACTTAAATGAGGATTTGAGCTTTTTCAGCAACCTCTCGACCCCCCGCGAGCAAATTGAAGGCTTGGCACCCAAGGGTCCAAATTATCTTCTAGAAGTTGATGAGCCGCTGGTGATTCCGGTAGATACCAAAGTGCGCTTTTTGATTACGGCAGCAGATGTTATTCACGCCTGGTGGGTACCCGCACTCGGCGTTAAAAAAGATGCCATTCCCGGCTACATTAATGAATCCTGGGCGGTAATTACCGAGCCGGGCATTTATCGCGGCCAGTGCGCCGAGTTGTGTGGTCGCGACCACGGCTTTATGCCCATCGTGGTGGAAGCCAAAAGCAAAGAAGATTACGCCGCCTGGCTGACCGACAAGCAGGCCGAAGCTGCGGCACTGGCCGAGCTGACCGGCAAAACCTTCGAATTTGACGAGCTTTACGAGCGCGGCGAGCAGGTTTACACCCAGTGGTGCGCTGCCTGTCATCAGCCTAATGGTGAGGGTATGCCGGGTATTTTCCCAACACTGAAGGGCGGCATTTCTGTCGGCCCCATCGAAGATCATATTGACATTATCGTCAATGGTTCCAGAGGTACTGCCATGCAAGCCTTCGGTAGTCAGTTGAGTGAAGTTGATATTGCCGCTGTTGTCACCTACGAGCGCAACGCTTGGGGTAACAATATGGGCGATATGACCCAACCAATTGATGTTTTCAATCACAAACAAGGCAACTAGGAGGCATAGCAATGGCACACGGTCCCGCTAAAGGTTTTAGCCGCTGGTTGTTTACCACCAACCACAAAGATATTGGCAGCATGTACCTCTGGTTCAGCTTCGCCATGTTCCTTGTCGGCGGCGTTTTCGCATTGGTGATTCGCGCCGAGCTGTTTCAGCCCGGCATGCAGATAGTTGATCCCAATTTCTTTAATCAGATGACCACCATGCACGGTTTGATCATGGTGTTTGGTGCGGTTATGCCGGCGTTTGTCGGTCTTGCCAACTGGATGATTCCGATGATGATCGGCGCTCCCGATATGGCGCTGCCGCGGATGAACAACTGGAGTTTCTGGATTCTGCCTTTCGCATTTTTCATGCTCCTGTCCACCTTGTTTATGGAAGGCGGTGCGCCCAACTTCGGTTGGACATTCTACGCGCCTCTGTCTACCACTTACGCACCACCGAGCGTCACATACTTTATCTTTGCTGTGCATATTATGGGTGCCAGTTCCATTATGGGTGCGATCAATATTATCGCCACCATTTTGAACATGCGCGCACCGGGTATGACCATGATGAAAATGCCGCTGTTCGTGTGGACCTGGTTGATTACCGCTTACCTGCTGATTGCGGTCATGCCAGTACTCGCCGGTGTGGTCACCATGATGCTGATGGACATTCACTTCGGTACCAGCTTCTTTGATGCTGCCGGTGGCGGTGATCCGGTATTGTTCCAGCATATTTTCTGGTTCTTCGGGCACCCCGAGGTGTACATCATGATTCTGCCGGCCTTCGGTATTGTCAGTGCGATTATCCCCCCCTTCGCGCGCAAGCCGCTGTTCGGTTATGCCTCTATGGTGTACGCCACCGCCTCTATCGCTTTTTTAAGCTTTATTGTGTGGGCCCACCATATGTTTACCGTGGGTATGCCCATTGCCGGTGAGTTGTTCTTTATGTACGCCACCATGCTGATTGCGGTACCCACCGGCGTTAAAGTGTTTAACTGGGTGGCGACTATGTTCAAAGGCGCCATGACCTTTGAAACACCCATGCTGTTTTCTATCGCCTTTGTTATTCTGTTTACCATCGGCGGTTTGTCGGGCTTGATGCTGGCCATTGCTCCGGCGGATTTTCAGTATCACGATACCTACTTTGTGGT
>DATBNH010000178.1:0-1848 GCA_036554405.1 Cellvibrionaceae bacterium
TTTCTTCCGACGCTACTCGCGCGCTTATGTCACGGGATACGCTAATCACTTCAACCACCGCGCCGGTGTAGGTTTCGCGAATGGCGCGGCTGGCAATTTCAAACCAGCGTGGTGTGCCGTCGCGGTGCATAATTTGTGCGGTTACAATAGCGTAACCGTCTTCGCTCAGCCGATTGCGGGCTTCTATCAAGTGCTTTTGTGGCTGGCCACTGGGAAACAGGTCTTCCAGCAAACGCCCGTGCAGGTCTTCTGGCCAGTAGCCCAGCAGCCGCCACGACGCTGGCGTAGCGTCAATAAAACGACCATCCGGCGCGTGGCGGGAAATCAGGTCGGTGGTGTTCTCGGTGATCAGCCGATACAAACGGTTGGAGCGCACTGCTTGCTCTTGCAGCTCCAGCTCCTGGGTTGCATCCCGACCCTTTAACAACACCTGATTTTGGTCAACGTCAGGCACCAGTGCCCAAAGGTAAATTCGGTTCCTGTAGCGTGCTTCCACATTGTCCACCGGGCGTTGCTGATCCAGGCAGGCTCGTACCAGCTCTTCCACATTCACTGGCAAAAAGCATCGCGCATTGGCCATCGTGGCGGAATTCTCAGCCCCATCGGGCGATGCCTCAATCGCTTCAACCAAATTTTTCATGGCTGGATTCATGCTCAGCGTGCGGCTTTTATGGTCAACAATCAGCAGTGGCTGCGGGTCAGCAGCGGCAAAGCCTGTTGATAAATCACGGCAAATTGTACTCATGGTAGCCAAGTCTTTAATATGCGGTCAGATTTATAGTACTTGTACTATAATACGTTGGTACAATTTATAGTAAGACTTCTATTTTATACTATCTGCACTGCTGTAAATTATAACTAATTTGGTGATTCGTCAGAATACACCATGTAAAACAGCGTTTACGCCTACCTAGGGGACCACACAGAATGACCTCGATCTACGATCAGGGCCTTGCGCCCGTTGATGCCAATTACGCCGTTCAGACACCTATCGATTTTATCACTCGCACCGCCAGTGTTTATCCGGATTATCCCGCGATTATTCACGGTGCCATTCGCCGTACCTGGGCTGAGACCCACGAGCGCAGTTTGCGCCTGGCGTCGGCACTGGTCGGCCGCGGCATCAAGAAAGGCGACACCGTTGCCGTCATGCTGCCCAATATTCCGGCCATGGTCGAGTGTCATTTTGGTGTGCCCATGACCGGCGCCGTAATGAACGCCCTGAACGTTCGGCTAGATGCCGAAGTGATTGCCTTCATGCTGGAGCACGCAGAGGCCAAAGTTATCCTGGTTGATCGCGAATTTGGCGAAGTAATTCTGGATGCCGTTAGCCGTCTGGATAAAAAGCCGCTGATTATTGATATAGACGACCCCGAGTACGGCGAGGGCGTTAAGGTCAGCGATCTGGATTACGAAGCCTTTTTGCAAGAAGGCGACCCCGATTACCAGTGGGATATGCCCACGGATGAATGGGACGCCATCTCCCTGAACTATACCTCGGGCACCACCGGCAATCCAAAAGGTGTGGTGTATCACCACCACGGCGCTTATTTGAATTCATTGGGCAATACTGCCGTGTGGTCGATGGCGATGCACCCGGTGTACCTGTCGACGCTGCCGATGTTCCATTGCAACGGCTGGTGCTTTCCCTGGACCATCACCGCCATGGCCGGCACCCACGTGTGCCTGCGCCGGGTGGATCCGGAAAAAATTCTGCAACTGATCCGCGAGCACCACGTTACCCACATGTGTGGCGCGCCGATTGTGCTGAACGCCTTGTTGAACGTACCACCGGCATCCCGGGCGGGTATTGATCACGTTGTGAAGGCCATGGTTGCCGGTGCTCCA
>DATBNH010000472.1:0-6928 GCA_036554405.1 Cellvibrionaceae bacterium
GTAAAAAGCGATTAAACAGCGGCAAATCAAGCGATTGATTAAGCTCACGATAATCGCGAAAACTGATGCCGGTGACAAACAGATTGGCATCAAAGCTAGGCGCACTCACGGCCGCAAGTACGCCACCGGTGTTGATATCAATCGCCACCACAGCACCACGTCGGCCATCCAGAGCTTCTACCACTTGTTGTTGCAAACCAGTGTCTATATGCAACACCAAGTCATTACCGGGCTTGGGGTCACCGCGCTCCAATACACGTAACACTCGCCCCCGTGCGTTGGTCTCTACATTCTGGAAGCCTACCTCGCCGAGCAGCTCCTGCTCGTAAGATCTTTCAAGGCCTATCTTACCGATTGAGTGAGTACCACTGTAACGCTGATGCTCTACTGGGCTGAAAGCGGAAAGCTCGCGCTCATTAATACGGCCCACATAACCAATACTGTGCGCATATAATTCGCCGTAAGGGTAAAAACGCACTAGCTGTGCCTCTACCTCAACCCCATCGAGGCGGTATTCGTTCACCGCCAACCGGGCAATTTCTTCCTCGGTTAAGCCGTAACGTAAAGGCACCGCATCAAAAGGTCTGCGCCGTTGACGCAATTGATCGTAAAATTTTTCTATATCAGCAGAAGTGATAGCCACAAGCTCAGACAAAAGAGCCAGCGTTTGCGCCAGATCATCGACCCGTTCATTAACCACCGACAGAGTAAAGCTGGGGCGGTTTTCGGCGAGCAATTCGCCGTTGCGATCGTAGATCAACCCACGGGTAGGAGGAATAGGCAGTACATGCACCCGGTTTCGGTCTGAGCGGGTGGCGTAATCTTCATACTGCACCACTTGCAGCGTATAAAACCGGTATACCAATATCAACAGCAGCAGCAAAATAACCACGCCCACAAATACCGCGCGGCGGATAAAAATACGCGCTTCTCGGTGATGGTCTTTGAATTCCCGCGCCTCGGACATATCAGCTATTGTTCTCAGTGCCTTGGAGATTTAGCCGCTAAGTTGCGACAATATTTATTTGTGGTAAGGGTGATTATGTAACAGCGTCCAGGCCCTATAAATCTGCTCAATAACCACAATACGCACCAGCGGGTGTGGCAGTGTTAATGCCGACAGTGACCAGCGTTTGTGCGCTGAGGCCAGCACTCTGGGCGCCAGACCATCGGGCCCGCCAATCAGTAAACTGTAGTTATCGCCACTCATACGCCAATCAGCCAACTCGCCGGCCAACTGCTCGGTACTCCAGCTTTTGCCCAACACATCCAGCGCAATAATTGTATCTTGCTTACCCACGGCGGCCAGTATGGCCTCGGCCTCTTTTTCCATCACCCGGGCGATGTCGGCATTTTTACCGCGCTGAGCCAGCGGTAATTCAATCATCTCTACACTGATATCACCCCGCGGCAAGCGCTTGGCGTAATCGTCAAAACCTGCCTCCACCCAGGCAGGCATGCGTGTGCCGACCGCTATCAGCTTCAGGCGCATAAAGGTCTTAGTCCGCCGAGCGGCCGGCCGGTTCCACCGACCAGAGTTTTTCCAGGTCGTAAAATACGCGGGTCTCAGGCAGCATCACATGTAACACCGTATCACCAAAATCCACCAACACCCAGTCGCCGGCTTCCATGCCTTCAACACCCATGGGTGGCAGCCCTTGCTTTTTACTTTCCTCTACCACGTTTGAAGCCAGGGATTTAACATGGCGGCTAGAGGTGCCGCAGGCAATAATCATAGTGTCGGTAACATCGCTTTTGCCGCGCACATCTACCTCGGTAATGTCTATACCTTTGAGGGATTCCAGCGCGTCGATAATCAGAGGATTTAATTCCAGAGTCATGGTTAACCTTTAAAGTGTTTATAGCGCGGCCAAATACAGCCGCTGTTGATGAATAAAATGGCGCACAGCTTCTGGCAAAAGATAGCGGGTCGAGGCCGCCTTTGCTGTCAGTGCGCGGATTTCGGTGGCGCTGATATCGAGCAGTCGCCCCTGAAGCAGCAGCACTGAACCGGCCGGGGTATCGGGCAGAACGTCGGCTTGGTAGGCGCGAGTAAATTCGGCCACCTCGCCGGTCTCGGGCAACTGCCAACCGGGGCGTGTGGCCACCAGAATATGCGCGTAGTCCACCAGCGCGCGCCAGTCCTTCCAACTGGCAAGGCCGAGGTAGGCATCCACGCCCAATACCAGTACCAGCACGGCATCTGGGCCAAGCTCTGCGCGCAGTGCTTTCAGGGTTTCTATAGTGTAGGAGGGGCCCGGGCGCTCCAGTTCACAGCTATCGAGTACCAGCGATGGCTCGTCGGCCACCGCCAGGCTCACCATCTGTGCACGGTCGCTGGCACTGACACTGGGCGCAGCCCGGTGCGCGGGTATATGGCAGGGAATCAGCCGCAGCTCAGACAATTGCAGCTGCTGCACCACATCCAGCGCCAGGCGCAGATGGCCGTGGTGGATGGGGTTAAACGTGCCGCCCAGAATGCCAACGCGATGCACTTTCATCAGTGACGAATATGTCCATCGCCAAGCACAATCCATTTTTCCGATGTTAACCCCAGCAGCCCCACCGGTCCGCGCGCATGGATTTTATCGGTGGAAATACCAATTTCGGCACCCAGCCCGTATTCAAAACCATCGGCAAAACGGGTTGAGGCGTTAACCATCACCGAACTGGAATCCACCTCATTCAAAAAGCGGCGCGCGCGAGTGTAATCTTCGGTCACTATGGCCTCGGTGTGGCGCGAGCTGTAGCGTTCGATATGCGTTATCGCTGCATCCAGACCATCGACAACTTTAATCGACAGTATCGGCGCCAGATACTCGGTGGCCCAGTCCTCTTCGGTAGCTGCCACGGCATCAATCAGCGCACAAGTTTGCTCGCAACCGCGCAGCTCCACCCCCTTGGCAGTGTAGGCCTCGGCCAGCCGTGGCAGAATCTCGGCCGCAACCGATGCATCTACCAGTAAAGTTTCCATGGCATTGCACACACCGTAGCGGTGGGTTTTGGCATTGATCGCAATACTAAACGCCTTGTCGAGATCGGCTTTAGCATCGATATAAACATGGCAGATGCCATCCAAATGCTTGATCACTGGCACGCGCGCCTCGCGGGCAATGCGCTCAATTAAGCCCTTGCCGCCACGGGGCACAATCACATCCACATAGTCGGGCATGGTAATCAGCTCGCCCACGGCGGCGCGATCGGTGGTTTCTATTACTTGCACCACAGTGCTCGGCAAGCCCACCGCTATCAGTGCCCGCTCAATACATTCGGCAATAGCGCGGTTGGAGTGGATAGCTTCACTGCCGCCGCGCAAAATGGCGGCATTGCCGGACTTTAAACACAAACTGGCCGCATCAATAGTCACGTTGGGACGCGACTCATAAATAATGCCCACCACACCCAGCGGCACACGCATTTTGCCCACTTGAATACCGCTGGGGCGGTAACTCAACTCGTTAATCACACCACAGGGGTCCGGCAGGGCCACGACCTGTTTGAGGCCTTCGATCATGCCATCAATGGTGGCCGGCTTAAGCGCCAAACGATCCAGCAGCGCTGCATCCAAGCCGTTTTGCTCACCGGCCGCCAGATCTTTAGCGTTTTCCTGAGTCAGGTAGTCGCGCGCCATGTCGAGTTCGCGGGCCAGCGCCAATAGCGCCTCGTTTTTAACGCCGGTATTGGCAGCTGCCAGCACCCTTGACGCGGCGCGTGCTTCGCGCCCGACATTGGCCATATAATCGGCTACAGAAACCTTGTCTAACATCAATTAACCCCAATCCGGCCCATGTGGCCCTTTCTGGCAATAAATAGTGGCGATTATACCCTGTTTGGCCGGTGTTTTACGGGTTTTTAGCGCTTGGATGTCACAATACTCGGCTATTGCTGTAGATAACTTCAGCAAACATTCAGTTTGGGTGATACATACTTGCCCTATACTGTGGTTTGCCTGGCATTTCCAAGCCGGTAGAATAGACCACCACCGACCACCAGACGACGTAAACAGGCTATGAGCACTTCATCCGCATTTAAAGCACTGCTGTTATCGGCGCTGATTGGCGGCCTCGCCGCTGTGCCTGTGGCCAGCGCCCAAGCACCGAGCAGCGCTTGTCAGCAGCAAACATCGGGCATTTCCCAAGCCCGCGCCGGGCAAATTGCCAGCAAGGCGCACGGTGGCCGCGTGATCGACGTGCGCACCAACAATGGTGTGCATTTTGTGCGCCTACTGCAGGCCTCGGGGCGCGTTATTACTGTCAAGGTCGACGCCAAAAGCGGCCGCTTGCTATAACTCCAACGGGAATCACCCATGCGCTTGTTGCTCGCCGAAGACGATGCCGCTCTGGCCGAACAAATCATCACCACCCTCAAAGCCGACGGTTTTGCCTGTGATCACGCGGCCGACGGCCGAGATGGCAGCTTTTTATGCCGCGAATACAATTACGACCTGGCGGTTATCGACTTAGGTCTGCCATTGCTTGACGGCATCAGCCTGATTAAACAAGTGCGCGAGGAGGGCCGCCATTTTCCAGTGCTGATTCTTACCGCTCGCAGCCACTGGCAAGATAAGGTTGAGGGGCTCGAAGCGGGCGCCGATGATTACCTGACCAAGCCCTTCCACCCCCAGGAGTTGCTGGCCCGGGTGCATGCCCTGCTGCGCCGCGCCCATGGCGTCACCTCTTCACTGGTGCACTATGGTCCTATCAGCATTGACACCCGAGGCAAATCGGTAATGGTCAACAACAACCCGGTGGAGCTGACCGGCTTTGAATACAACACCTTGCTGTATCTGGCCATGAACAATGGTAAAACCGTGTCTAAAATCGAGCTGACCGAACACCTGTATGATCAGGACTTTGACCGCGACAGCAACGTGATTGAAGTGTTTGTGGGGCGCTTGCGCAAAAAGCTCGACCCGAATGGCAACCTGAATCCAATTTCTACCCTGCGTGGTCTCGGCTATCGCTTCAACTTGCCCGCAGGCCCAGCAAAGTCATGAAAACCCTGAAAAGCCGCTTATTGCTGGTGTCTATTCTGGTGATGCCGCTAGCGCTCGGCAGCGCCGGATTCGCGCTCGATCGCGCCTTTCAGGCCAGCCTTGAGACGGCAGAAAAAAACCGGCTGGAGCGCTATTTTTACCTGTTGTTCAGCATTGCTGAAATCCAACCCGATCAACAGGGGCTCAGCATTCCCGCCTACACCGCCGAGCCGGATTTCGAAAACCCCTCCTCGGGTATTCTCGGCTTTGTCTTCAATCTGGAAGGCGAGATTATCTGGCAATCCAACTCGGCGGCCTTACTGGCGGAGATTCCACAAAAGCAGCATTTTTCCAGCACGTTTAAGCCTGGCTTACTGTTTTTTTACCAGCGCGAATTTGCCGAGCGCGACTACTTTTTTGCCCACTACGATACCCTTTGGCAAATGCCCGATGGCAATGACATCCCGTTTCGTTTTGCCCTGCTGCATAACCTTACCGAATACCGCCAAACCCTGGGCACCTATCGCACCCAGCTATGGCAAGGCCTCGGCGGCCTGGCGCTACTGCTACTCACACTGCAAACTCTGATGCTGGCCTGGGCACTGCGACCACTGGGCCGATTGGCACGGGCCCTCAAACAAATGCGCGAAGGTGCCGCAGGCTCCCTGACCGGCCAATACCCGGCGGAAATTCAGCAGGTGGCCGACAGTCTCAATGATGTTCTCGCCCGCGAAACAGCACTGCGTAAACGCTACCGCGAGAGTCTTGGCAACCTCGCTCACAGTCTGAAAACGCCACTGGCGGTATTGCAGTCTGCGCTGACCAAAACCCCTACCGATGCCTTTCGGCATCAGGCCGAAGAGCAGCTGGAACGTATTAACCAGGTAGTCAGCTATCAGTTGCAGCGCGCAGTGGCCGAACATCAGGGCAGCTCGCAAGCGCGCACTTCATTGGCAACTTGCCTTGAGCGTTTGCGTCACAGCCTGGATAAAATCTACACCGACAAAGGTGTCAACCTGGCACTGGATGTACCGGAAGATATCGCCTTTACCGGCGAAGAGCAGGACCTTTTGGAAGTGATGGGCAATATTCTCGATAACGCCTATAAATACGGCGGCTCGCAAATATGGGTGAGCGCCGAGATCAAAGACGACTGGCTCACCATCACCGTGGATGATGACGGCCCGGGCATTGCCGCCTCGGCCCGCGAAACTACCTTTGCCCGCGGCCAGCGACTGGATACCTCCAAACCCGGTCAGGGTATCGGCCTGGCCATATGCGCCGACATTACCGCCAGTTACAAGGGCAAATTGCAAATTACCCGCTCCCCCCTCAAAGGCGCACGTTTTATTGTCTCCCTACCCGGTGCCAAATTGAAGTGAGAACTGACACAAATGGCACTTAATTTAGCGATTGCGAGCTCATAAACCGGCCACCGATACCCCTATTCTGCCGTTAATCACATCACCCGCGCATCCATCCCCCTGATCACCTCTCCACGGCCCACTCGCGTATACTTTCGCCATTACCGATTGTAAGAGGTTATGGCGTGGCATTTTTTCCCCGACAACAGCAATTCTGGCTCTACCACGGCCTGGGGCTGGGCGCCTATATACTGGTCAGCCTGGTGCTCTTGCTGATATCACCCCAGACACCCTACTTTAATCTCCTTACCAATCTGGTGCTGTGGCCACCGTTATTTACCTTGGCGGTATTGGGTTTTCGCCATTGGTATCATCACAGCCCCGCGCTGCGCCAGAGCATTACCCGCCTGATTATCGCCGGTATCGGTTACGGCGCACTGATGGGTCTGATAATCGCCGGTATTATTACCGTCTTGCTCTTGCCCTTTTTATGGCCAGAATTTACCGGACCCGATAAAACCATCATCACCGCCCGTGAACTCTGGCAGATGGCACTACCTATCACTCTGGGGATGGCGCTGAACTCTCA
>DATBNH010000270.1:0-4582 GCA_036554405.1 Cellvibrionaceae bacterium
AGGAGATCGCTTTGAAATATCTGCGTCAACCAGCCGTCGCATTTCAAGCAAGAAAGCTTCAATCTCAGGCAGTTTTGGTTGGAGAAACTTCTCGGTCAGCTCACGCGAGAGCTCAGGATTTGCAATCCCGGGCTCGGCTGGAAGCCAGCGCTTACCACTCTTGGAAATCAGAACATCGGTCATGCGCCGTTCACCGCCTCTGATTCCGCCGGTTGCGCCAGATTGCCGCCAGTGCCCTCGGCAAGGCGCAACGTTCCAAGCTTCAAGAGCCAACCCAAACCGCGAAACACATGCGCCCGCCGATCGGCCGCCATATCGCGCACCAGATCAACCGCACGCGTCGGGCCTTTGACCGCCGTGGTCAAGACCAGTCTAACCTCGTCCGGCGTTGGCAATACCAATTTCGCGAAGTTGACCATCGCAAGGACCCGCATCGCCTCCACATGCGCGCAGAGCGCATCAACGCCAGACGAGGTCGCCGCCAACTGGGTGGTTTCAGTCAGAATATGCGTGGGATAAGCTTCAAACGCTGCGAACGGGTCCGGCCTTGCGGGCCAGCTTAACTTTGTGGCTACGCCAGCCGCGGCACGTTTACGCTCTTCATTGAGCTCGGCCCAGAGATCTTCATACTGCGGGATGATGCGGGCCCAATCATAGACCTCACGGGCCCGCGCCTGCCCCGCCGCACCCATCTTGCGACGAAGCTCTTCACTTTCGAACAATGCGGTAAAGGCTGCCGTGGTCGCTTCAACATCGACCGCAGTCAAGCTGCACGCATGACCGATATACATGTCATAAGTGTCGAGCTCTAGCGCATGGCGCAGAGCGAGATCACCGCCCAACCCCGCCCTCGGCATGATCGTCGGAACCCGGAAACCATCGATACCGTGACGCACAGTATCCTTGTAACCATCCCAATCAGACACAACTACCGGCAGTCCCGCAGCCATTGCCTCAATTGGTGAAATCCCGAAAGTTTCCTGTGTATTGTCAGACAAGGAGCAAAACACATCTGCGGCGGCCCACGCATTGCCTCGCTTGTCAGCACTGCGACCATCCAACGTCAGAGTTCGGACATTGGGGCAAAGCTGCGCCGCCCCTTGCTCAAATGCCCGCTTTATTGCGTCATTCCCATGCCAGCCGCATTCAATGAGCGTGACGCTCCTACCCGATCGGCCCGCCGCCTCTTCTAACGCCAGATACATGGGCAGCGGATGAGATTTCGCATGAAAACTCAGGCGCCCCATAAACATCACCACCAGTGTATCATCCGCGATCGACAGCGCCCGTCGTGCTGCCACCCGCTCCGCCGCGCCAAAAACGAAGTCTTCTGTATGAATTCCAAGAGGAATGACCGGAAGCTTGGGCAACACAGTCCGCGAAGCCCCCAATCGATCTGCAAGATACTCGGACTCCCGCTCAAGCAGAAACTGCACGTTCTGCTTCACAGCGGAACTAGTGCAGATCAGTGCGTCCCAAGGCTGAACGGGTGCCGTGACAAGCTGGGTAACACTATCCATCGCGCGCGCACTACTGGTCGTGTGCGTGATCCCACACAGGCTCCACGCCTCAAGCCCCCAGAACGACCTTTGACGCGCGTGTTCGCCAATGCCTGGACCAGGGTGAAAAACCACCCCATAGGCGGACAGGGAGCCGAGGTTCGACTTGTCGACAACGGATACCGGTTCTTTACGACCCAATGATTGAGCAGCACCTTCAAAACTCTGCGCATGTACACGCTCCATAACCTGGACGGCAAACAGATCTGCCCGGCTGTGCTGCAAAAAACCGCGCAAAAAGCTTTCACCTGCGGCATTGCGGCCCATCAGTTTGGGACCGGTGGTTATATACGCTTCAGGGTGATAAAAAATCGCAGCCTTCATCTGACAAACACCACGGGCGAGGTATCACACTGAAAATCAACAACTCCCGTGCTATCAAAAAATGCAATCAAACCCTCGCCTCTCGAATATGCCGGTGAAGAATGTTCGTTTTGCGAATTTTGTAAAAAACTGTCGGCTCGTCCACCCTACCATGTGGCGCTGATCGTATTGCTGAAAACAAAAAACGGTCAGCCGTAACGCCAGGCCTTGAGGACCCACTCGAAGCCCATCTTCCGATAACTGCAGCCGTACTCACAATATCAACCATAAGACAATTAGTATCCACTAAACCGCCCTGTAAGGAAAAATCACCTTTGTCTACCCCTACTGAATGCCACAAATCAGGTCCATAATTCTCACCGGTATCCTCATCCACAAGAAAGCGCTGTGAGAATGCCCAAGTTTTATCTTGAATAGCGTTAAGAAGTTTCTCCAAATGGTCAGGCGCCCAAGTGTTGTCATCGTCAAGATACGCGACGTAACGTGCATTCGCCATCAAAGACAGGATCGCGCGTAGTGAACCGCCATCCGTCGCGCTGTGAAAGCCTCCGTGCCGTACCGAAGTAGACCAAGGTAAGTTCAAAACAACGCCCGTCACATGTGACGGGCATTTTCGAAGAAAATCACTCAAAAAAACGGTATTAGAACTAGGCTTGTCAATTCCAATTAATACCTGAATACGCTGTACACCCACTTGATCAAAAACAGACTGTAGCGCCTGCATTATAGAAGCTCGGCCAATTGACGGCATGACAACGGCAACATCGCTGCTGACGCCAGCCATTGGGTTAAAAACATGTGCTATTGGCAACATATCTTAGTCCTCTACAGTTTTTCGAACATACATCTGATATAAAGGAGCTTTGATAATTTCTACTTTCGAAAAATATACGTTCACAAATGAGTCGATCGCAAACTTTGGTGAATTCAATGGATTTATGTCGTTATCCGCAGGATCAACCCAAAGATAATCGTCAAAAGCCAAAACGCCCCCTTTTCGCAATAGTTTATAGGATAACAGCGCGTCCAACAGCACATCTGATGCTAAATGTGATCCGTCAACATAAATAAAGTCAAAATATTTCTCCCGCCCTTCTGCCAATAATTCAATCAAAGCCTCAGAGGATCGCCGTTTGTGTTTATGCACTGTCACATTAGTGAGTGCCTTCAACTGCGAAATTGCAATATTATGATCAAAACGAGCCTCCACTCCCCCCATGTCGAGTGATGCGGCGATATGCTCGCGCCCACCAAGCCAAGTATCGACACAATGCAACTCCAATATGGAAGACCAATTGCATGCTTCGATAACGAAGCAGGCCGATGCGCCTTCGAACGAGCCAATTTCCAGAACACGCACGGGTTTGATGCGAGGAAGTAAAACTTCCCAAACCTTCTGAGCAGTGTCAGCAAACCAAGTTTGGGTGAAACTCTGCTCATTTAAAGTATTCAACATCGGTTATCCTCACACTTTAATTATTGCTAAGCATCAAGCATTAGAAATGCGGCAAGAAGCCAATAGCGTTCACGGTCTTTTGAGCTCCTGCGAGTGAGTAGACCCATTTTCTAGCTTGCTGCATCGAGCCAGCCCTTGCCTCTGCTGGCGGCTCAACCCCAGCCCTCACGTAGTGATTCCGCCATCGAGTTTCATAACCAACAGTTCTCTGGCTTAAAAAACGAAAACGATAGCGTTCTCTTGTAAGGTGCTGGAAAAAAATTCGATCTCCCGAATACGACACCTCCTGCGGTATTAACGCCCAGAACGCCAATTCCTGAAATGCGCCACCGCTGCTGGCAATAAAAATACAATTTGTGTCCACATGCTGGTTCGTGTCCTCATCTGGGTCAAAAGCCCCAACAAGATGTAGCCCTTCAGGACTGAAAAATTCTCGCTTGGTGCATACAACATCAGCGTTAGTGATACTCCGAACTACTAGTCCAAGATGGTCTGGAAGGAAAAAATTATCCGCATCTAAATAGCATGCCGCGTCATAAATACCGGCGTTCTTTATCAACATTCCGGCTATAGCCCTTGGCGTGTTACCGTAATCACCCGAGCACGTCGGAAGCTTCACATGCTTGACTCCATCAATCTGGTCAAGAACGCTGTGAGGTACGCCGTCCGAGACAAAGAAATGATCACAGTCAAATGGCTGTGATTTCACAGACTCATAACAGCGCCGAAGTTGATCCTCACTCTCATTGAAGTAAGGGGTGATTACTGCAATCTTCATTCGCAGATACCGCGCACATTTTTAATTGAATGACCGCGATCTGTATTTAGTATAACACCCGACGGTACCAAATCGGAGGTGCCAACTTTGGGAGGGCATTTATCAAAATAACTGACGGTTTTAAGCACCCCATCCTCAAGAGGAACTAGCGGCACCCACCCCAAAACATCTCGCGCAGCTGAAATATCTGGCTTACGCCTTTTCGGGTCATCTTCAGGGATATCAGAATAGGCGATTGCCGAAATTGAACCAGTAAGCCTTACGACAATCTTAGCAAGGTCGGAAACTCTATACTCCATAGGGTTACCTAAATTCATTGGCCCCAAAACGGGTGCTGGAGAGTCCATTAACCTGACCAAACCCTCGACCATATCACTTACGAAGCAAAAACTACGTGTTTGACTACCGTCACCGTAAATCGTGATATTTTGGCCGACTAAAGCCTGAAAAATAAAATTGCTAACA
>DATBNH010000277.1:0-3682 GCA_036554405.1 Cellvibrionaceae bacterium
TTATGGCCCGCTGGAGTGGGGTATGGCGTTGTGGTACCTACTTTAAGCGAATGCCGTTGAGCGGAAACTAAATCGTCGGACGTCTGAAGTCAGATGTCTGACGGGGTGATACAATTCTCGACAGGCAAGTTTATTCTTGAATATCAGACATCAGACATCAGACATCAGACAAAAAGAGAAATGGTACCGAATAAAATCGCTGTATTAACTGCCATTATAGTGTACGTATTGTCATCGCCTATTGGGGCTGAACAGACGCAACAGCAGATTGTGGTAATGCTCCACGGGCTTGCGCGTTCTGATAATTCGATGAATAAAATGCAAGATGCAATAGCGGCTCAAGATTTTAAAACCTGCAATATTGCTTATCCCTCCAGAGACTTTACGATTGAGGTTCTGGCTGCAGAAAAAGTCCTACCTAAAGTATTAGAATGTACCGGTGGCTCAGAAGCGCCAATACATTTTGTCACTCATTCTCTGGGTGGGATCCTGGTTCGGCAAATTAGCCAAATAGATTCTGAGTTAACGATTGGCCGTGTGGTAATGTTAGGGCCACCTAATGGCGGTAGTGAAGTGGTCGACAAACTCGGAGATTTGGCGTTGTTTCGATGGATTAACGGCCCTGCGGGCCAGCAATTGGGTACCTCAGCCGATGCCACCCCCCGGGCATTGGGGCCGGTTGATTTTGAATTGGGAATTATCGCCGGTAAAAAATCTATTAATCTGATTCTGTCCAGGCTTATTCCCGGTAAAGACGATGGCAAGGTTTCTATTGAAAATGCCAAGCTTGAAGGCATGCAGGATTTTTTGATAGTGCCAGTAAGCCACCCCTTTTTAATGCGTGATAAGTATGTTATTGAACAGACGCTGAATTTCTTGCAAGCCGGGCAGTTTGAGCGAGACGAGTAAAATCCGGGCTCTAATAGCCCGGTATTGTATTGAACTCTATTGAAAGCGGCATGTAGTTTATTACAGCAATCAATCAAACATTTTTAACAGGCTGGCGATTGTCTCCTGACCGGTGGCTTTGACTTGCTCGGCGCTGGCGGGGCTGAAACCTTCGAAAATAATATCTTCCTGAGGTAGCTCGTCAATAAAACGACTGGGCGTGGTTTCGATAATTTCGCCAAACTGTTTACGCTTGCCGGCCAAACTTAGGGTTAAATTGCGTTGGGCGCGGGTGATGCCTACATAGGCAAGGCGGCGCTCTTCTTCGATATTATCACTTTCTATACTGCCCCGGTGGGGTAGCAACTCTTCCTCTACACCTACCAGATACACATAGGGAAATTCCAGCCCTTTTGATGCGTGCAAGGTCATAAGCTGCACCTGATCGAGAGTGTCTTCCTCCTCCTGGCGCTCCAGCAAGTCGCGCAGTACCAGTTTACTGATAGCGTCTTCGAGCGTGGTTGTCTCTCCATTATCGTCTTCGCGTTCGAGCATGGTGCGAATGGATTCCAGCAGATAGCGCACATTGTCCATGCGTTTTTCGGCGGCTTTGGTGCTGGCGGCATTTTGATGCAGCCAGGCTTCATAGCCAATGTCGCCGAGCATTTCTTCCAGTGCAGCCACCGGGGCCAAGCCGCGGGTATTGTCGCTGGTTTTATTCAGCCAGTGGCAAAAACGACGCAGGCGCTCCAGGTTCTGTTTAGGAATAATACGTTCCAATCCAAAGCTGTCGCAGGCAGCATAGAGGCTGAGATGACGTTCACCGGCAAAGTTACCCAGTGCCTCCAGAGTGCTGGTGCCTATTTGGCGGCGCGGAGTATTAATAATGCGCAAAAAGGCATTGTCGTCGTCGCGGTTTAGCAGCAGGCGCAAATAGGCCATGATGTCTTTGATTTCGGTTTTGCCAAAAAAAGATGACCCGCCGCTGATTTTGTAGGGTATTTGGTGCTGCTGTAATTTGATCTCCAGCAAACGGCCCTGATGGTTACTGCGGTAGAGCACTGCGTAGTCACTAAACTGGCCGTTTTTGCGCAGTTTGCTGGATAAAATTTCAGTAGCCACGCGCTCGGCCTCAGCATCTTCATTGGCGCATTTGAGAATACGAATTTCGTCGCCAAGACCCATCTCACTCCACAGGGCCTTGTCGTACTCGTGGGGATTATGGGCAATCAGGTGATTGGCCACGCGTAGAATACGGCTGGTGGAGCGATAATTCTGCTCCAGTTTGATCACATGCAGTGAGGGAAAATCGCGCTTGAGCAGGGTCATGTTTTCTGGCCGAGCGCCGCGCCAGGCATAAATAGATTGATCGTCATCGCCCACCACTGTCAGCGACAGCCGATCGCCCACTAACAGCTTTACCAGCAAATATTGGCTGGAGTTGGTGTCCTGGTATTCATCTACCAACAGGTAGCGGATTTTGCGCTGCCAGCGCTGCAGCACTTCGGCATTGGCGTGAAACAGGTTGACCGGAATCAGAATCAGATCGTCAAAATCCACTGCATTGTAGGCGCGCAGGGCCTGGTTGTAGCGCTGATAGACGCGAATCAGTGCCAGTTCACCGGGGCTGGTGGCGGCGGCTTCGGCTTGCTCGGGGGTGACCAGATCGTTCTTCCAGGTGGAAATCTGGTGTTGCAGGTTATTGAGCAGGTCGGTGTCCAGTTCGCCGTCTTTGAGCATCAATTCTTTAAGCAGGCTTTTGGCATCGTCGGCATCAAAGATGGAAAACCCCGGTTTAAAGCCCAGGGTGCGCGCCTCGCGGCGAATAATATTGAGCCCCAGGTTGTGAAAGGTAGAGACGGTCAGTCCACGCGCGGCACTACCTTTAACCAGAGTAGACACCCGTTCTTTCATCTCGCGGGCGGCTTTGTTGGTAAAGGTCAACGCGGCAATATGGCGGGCAGGCAGGTCGCAGTGGTTGATCAGGTGCGCAATCTTGCGGGTAATCACACTGGTCTTGCCGCTGCCGGCGCCGGCGAGCACCAGACAGGGGCCGTCTACATAGTGCACAGCTTCGCGTTGGCGGGGGTTGAGTTGGGTCACACGCGCTCGTTGGGGTTGGCAAATGGGCGGCTATTGTAACAACTCACAGGTTTGGGAAAAGGCTTATTACTTATGGTGATTGTGCAAATGTTCAGCAATGGTGTATGTTTAAGGGATAACCACTTGTTGAATTCGGCGATATGCGCCCACCGATTTCGGCCTTATATGGGTGCAGACCACAAAAACGCAGGCTGTTAGCCCCAAGCCCCGGTTAGAAGGCTAGACTGTAACCTGTCGTAAATTTAAGGGCACCTCTATAAATTGATCGTGGCCTCTGCGGCTTTGGCTTCCTGCGTCGTTCTACCTTCTGCATCCGTGCAGTCGTGCGCAAGCTGCCGGGTATCGCGGCAAGGCTTTTTTGCACAGGGCCCTAAAGACGGAATTTAACCAGCTTAATCAGGGAATATGTACGATGGTAGCGAGCACACGCGTTCTGTTGCTCAATGGAGACGACGCTCTACTTCAACAGCTTGGCAGTTGGCTGGAAAGCGCCATGCCCGGTAACTTCAGTATGGACTTGTGCCAAGCCGCTGAAGAGGGCCTGGTGCCGTTACTCAGCGACGATTACCAGGCGGCGATTCTCAACTTTGATCAGCACCCCGAGCAGGCGCGAGAGCTGCTGCAAGCGGTCAAGCATCAGTCCTGTCCGATTCCGGTACTTATTCTCTCGGCGACCATGATTGCCAGCCTC
>DATBNH010000286.1:0-1842 GCA_036554405.1 Cellvibrionaceae bacterium
TCGGGGGCATCAAGCGCGTTTACACCGAGCGCGTTAACGGCCGTTTACAGGGCGCAGTATTCCGTTTCATGCAGGGGCTGGAGGCCGGCATCAATCGTCTCGATTGGGCGCCTGATGGCTCACTGATTGCCGGCGGTATTGGCAACCCCGGCAATTGGAGCCACGGCGACAAACAATGGTACGGCCTGGAGAGGCTGGTTTATAACGACAAGACTGCGTTTGAAATGTTAAGCGTTAGCGCCCGCTCCGACGGTTTTGAAATAACTTTTACTGAACCGGTAAAACCCGGTCAGAACATCAACAAAAATGATTTTGAAATTCGCCAGTGGCGCTACCAGCCGAGCGCTGAATACGGTGGCCCCAAGATAGACGATCGCCCGCTTGAAGTTGAGGCCTTTTCTCTATCCGAAGATGGCACCCGCGCTCAATTTAAACTGGCAGGGCTTAAAGAAAATCATGTGGTTTATTTTCGCATCACCCGGCCGTTTATCAGCATAAATGATCTGAGCCTCTGGACCACCGAAGCCTGGTATACGCTCAACGCCATTCCCGCCAACCAGCCAGTGATAATCAATGATGATTATCAGCTGCAGCACAATCAACTGAGCGAGGCCGAACAAAAAGCTGGCTGGCAATTATTGTTTGATGGCCAGTCAATGGATAATTTTCGCAATTACAACAGTGAGAACTTGGGTGAGCGCTGGGTTGTCGATAAGGGCACACTGCACATGACCGGCCTCAAGCCGGGCGAAAGTGGCTGGCAGACCCCCGAGGAGGGTGGCGATGTAATCATCACAGCCGAACCGCTGGCACACTATGAGTTATATCTGGAATGGAAACTATTGGAGAACGGCAACAGCGGCATAATCTACAACGTTAAAGAAGACCCGACGCTGGAGTTTCCGTTTTTGAGCGGACCGGAATATCAATTGCTGGATAACATCGGCCACCCGGATGGAAAAATAGAAACCCACCGCGCCGGTGATAATTACGATTTGATTAAAAGCCGCTTTGTAGCCGTTAACCCACCCGGCGAATGGAACCGCACGCGCTTGATAGTGGATGGTGCAAAAGTAGAGCACTGGCTCAACGGGTATCAGGTGGTAAAAACCGAGATGTGGACGCCCCAGTGGAACATGCTGATTGCCAACAGTAAGTTCCACGACTGGGAGCACTTTGCCAAAACACCAGGTGGGCACATTGTTTTGCAAGATCACGCCGATAAAGTATGGTTTCGCAATATAAAGCTGCGTGCTTTGTCGCAATAGCCAATAAACTTAGGGAACCTCTGACGTCACTCGGGGCGTCAGAGCTACTCATCGACTTCCTCCTCAACATCTACGGTAAGCGGTGTGATGTGTTCAAAATTGGTGTTGACCGCATCCACAAAAGCATTGCGCACGATTCCCCACACCGCTGCCCACATATCCATTGAAGCGCTGTCGGGTAGCTCCCCGCTGATCTCAATGCGAGTGGCCAAGGTGTCAGTACGTTGATTGCTAAACAGGGCGCTAAGATTACCGGCAAACCCCTCCCATAAAGCTTGCAGCGGATTGGCATCTTCAGATGTCACATCCTGCTGCCAATTAAAAATATCCAGTTCTTTGAGTGCGGGCTTGACATAGCCGCTAAGCCTGGAATCCTCTGCCTGCAACTCCATGACCATTTCACCGTGCCCACTTTTAAAATCCAGATTACCGTAAGCGCGAGCAAAATCATTAACATGGGTTAAGTCGTTCAGCACCAGCTGGCCAGCAAAAAGGAAGCTGGTATATTCAAACGGATCAAACTCCGCTTTGGCGCTGAATTCTGAGCCTTCGAGTATTTTGGCAGATATCTCCA
>DATBNH010000316.1:0-6720 GCA_036554405.1 Cellvibrionaceae bacterium
CTGATCACTGCCAAAAAACAATCCTATTCTGGACACATATACCTCATTGCTGAACATGGGATCAAAGTCGGCGGATTTTCCCAATTATACCGTACACAAGCAAGCGCCATAGCTGGCCGTTGTAGGCAATTCCCGCTACTATGCGTACACGCACGTCAGTTAAGAAGCGTTAACCGAGTATGACAACCCATGACAGCGGCATGCCGCTCATGCAAACTTGCCACCCAGTGTAGTGACCACAGCAAACAGGCCCAGCATGGCGACGATATTACTGATTGATGATGACAAAGAACTCTCTGAACTGTTGCAGGAATACCTGAGTGCTGAAGGGTTTGAGGTGGCTGCCGCATTTGATGGTGAACAGGCGCTCGAAATGGCCAGAACCACCCCCTACGCCGCCTTGATTCTGGATGTGATGTTGCCACGTCACAGCGGCTTTGACGTACTGAAAAAACTGCGTCAGCAACCTGAGCTGGGCCATCAACACACACCGGTGATTATGTTGACCGCCAAGGGCGATACCATTGACCGGGTGATCGGTCTGGAAATTGGCGCCGATGATTATCTACCCAAGCCCTGCGACCCAAGGGAACTGGTAGCGCGTCTGCGTGCCGTATTACGTCGGGCGGTGATCCAACATGAATCGGCCTCTGCCAGCGAGACCCTGCAAGTGGACAGCTTGCTGCTGCAGCTGGGTAGTCGTTCGGCTTACTGGCTAGATGAACTCCTACCGTTGACGGGCACCGAATTCAGTGTGCTGGAGCTATTGGTGCGCCAGGCCGGACAAGTTATCAGCAAAGATGCCCTGACCGAGCAGGCGCTGGGCCGCAAACTCACTCCCTACGACCGCAGTATTGATGTGCATGTGAGCAATATTCGCAAAAAACTGGCCAGTGCCGGCGCCAGCCGCGAACAGATTATCAATGTGCGCGGCGCCGGTTATATGCTCACCCGCAGCAGCGATCCCGATCCGCGCCCTCAATAATTTATGACGCGGCTCTATCTTCGAATCTTTCTGACTTTTTGGTGTATCAGCGCCACCATTATTATCAGCTCCAATTTGGTCATTCACTGGCTGGAGATCAACCCCGATAATTACTTGCAGTTACCCCGCAGCGACCGCGACTATGATCCCGGCCGACGCCTGCTCGATCGCATTGCCGGCTCGGCCATCAATCGCAACTCAGCCCAGGTAATGGCCGATATGCAGGGTATGCCCGCCTGGTCATTACAGGCCTTTTACGTGGTGGATGCTAACAATGAAGACCTCTTAGGCCGTCCCCTTCCCGAGGGCTCAGAAGAGCTGGTACAGCGCTTGAACCCCAGTTATCCCTCCGATAAATATATGATCAATGGGCAGAAGGTTTGGGGCAGACACGTCACCCTCAACGATGGCAAAAGTGTCAAAATCCTTACCCTGGAGCCCTCTTCCGGGGATATTGTCTGGCAATTGTTTATCAGTAATATCTGGCCATTGCTGCTGATTTCGGTGCTGGTCAGTGGTACCGCCTGCTTTTTTGTAGCCCGCTACCTGGCCCACGGGCTGTCCACCCTGCAAAAAGCCACGCGCACTATTGCCAGTGGCGATCTCAGTGTGCGCATCAGTAAACGCTTTCACCAACGCGGCGATGAAATTGCCTCGCTGGCATACGACTTTGATCATATGACCGAGCGCCTGGAAAAGGCCATGACCGAGCAAAAGCGACTGATAAAAGACGTCTCTCACGAGCTGCGCACTCCACTGGCACGTCTGCAGGTGGCCCTGGCCTTGGCTCGTCAACGCAGTGGTGGCATTGTCGAACGCGAGCTGGATCGGATTCAACAGGCCGCTGACTATCTCAACGATGTGATCTCGGATATTCTGGCGCTGCCGGTGCTGGACACTGGCAGTTGGGCACTGGACGATACTGTCGACCTGATTGGGCTGTTGCAATCTTTACAGGACCTGTTTGCCGGTGACCTGGAACGCCAGGGCATTCGCCTCAGACTCGACCACACCATGGACGAAGCGCTGGTGGCCACCCACGGCAACATGCTGCGCGGAGTATTTGAAAATGTTCTACGCAACGCCCTGCACTACACCCCCCCTGGTGGCGAAATTACCGTGATCGTCTCAGACAAAACCCACAGTTATCAGATTGATGTGTGCGATACCGGCCCGGGTGTGGCCAATAATCAAACCGAAGATATTTTTCAGCCATTCTACCGCACCGATGAGGCCCGCGATCGGAAAACCGGTGGTTATGGCCTCGGCCTTGCCATAGCCCAGCGCACTATCGCACTGCATCAGGGTAGTATTCGCGCCTACAATCAGCCCCACGGCGGCCTGTGTATCAGTATAATTTTGAACTATATGCCAGCCGCCGAAGCATGACAGTTTTTTGACCGGCGGCAAAAGTCTTCCGCCACAAACCGTCAAGCTTGCCAAATAATTGGCACCCAGGCTTACTCGGCTCCCCCAGAGAAACCCTATCCCTTTGTTTTTGTTATATATTTATAGAACATCTCGCGACTGGCACGAATATCGCTAATTGTCCGTATAACGTTGCGGCCTGCACAGAATTGCCGCCTTGCCACTACTGCTGCGGACACTGCCCTATGCAAGACATATCATCGTTTAAAGGCGCCCTACCTCTAACCGGCAATCTGGCACCGGACCATGGCCCGTTGCGCGACGTCGAGGCCGAGGCCAGAATCCGGCTCGCCCATGCCCTGCAAACCAGTCTTGATATCAAGCAGTTGGTGAGCTTACTCTTTCGCCATATACAGCCGCTGGTCAGCGTCGCCGGTATCAGCTTGCGTGTGCAATTACCGAGTCCCATACAGTACAGCGCGGGTCGCAAGGCCGCCCATTCGTGCCTGTATCAGTTGAATTTACCGGATTTATACCTGGGTGATATCCAATTTTATCGCAAAACCCGCTTTAGCGATGCCGAGCAACAGACGCTGGAAGTCCTGTTAACCTCCTTTGCCTTTGCCCTGAAAAATGCCCAGCTCTATCAACAGGCTCTGGCCCTGGCGTTGACCGATCCGTTGACCGGCGTTGGTAATCGAGCCGCTCTGGATAACGCCATTGAACGCGAGTATCAACTGCTGCGCCGCACCAATCGCGCCTTTGCCCTGTTGATGATAGATATTGATGCGTTTAAACAGATTAATGACACCCACGGCCACAGCATGGGCGATCAGGTATTGTGCTCAGTGGCGGATACTATCAGTGATATTTGCCGCGCGTCGGATATGGTATTTCGCTACGGCGGAGAGGAGTTTGCGGTACTGCTCAGTGCCACCGGCGCCGCTGGCGGCTTGATTACCGCCGAACGTCTGCGCCGCGCGACTGAGCAACTGAGTATCGATTCAGGCAAACTTGCCATTACGCCCACTATCAGTGTTGGCGTTAGTGCCTGCTGCCAGGCCGATGAATCGGTAGACGCTTTGTTCGAACGCGCTGACCGGGCGCTTTATAAAGCCAAGCATACCGGTCGCAATCAGGTGTGCTGCGAGCCGCCTGCGATCAACTGCGGCGAGGGCGCGGCGAACGCGTAGCGCTGGGTTTGGCCTTGCCGGAGCGCAGTTTGCGCTCGTGACGCTCGTGCTTTTTCAACTCTTCACGCGAGGGTGGTGCCACAGGATCGGGCTCAAGCCCGGCGGTCAAGCATAAATCGTGTATCTCTTTGGGCCCAAGCTCCAGCCACTGGCCAACTCGCACATGGGAGGGAATAAAAATATTGCCGTAACGCACGCGCTTTAAACGGCTTACCCGCACCCCTTGAGACTCCCAAAGCCTGCGCACTTCGCGGTTGCGGCCCTCCATTACCACACAGTAAAACCAGCGATTACGCGACTCGCCAGCCCCGTCGACAATATCGGTAAAGCGCGCCACACCGTCATCCAGCAGTACGCCATCGAGCAGACGCCGACGCATGTCATCATCCACTTCACCCTGAATGCGTACCAGATACTCGCGGTCGATGACCGACGAGGGATGCATCAGTTTATTGGCCAGGTCGCCATCGTTGGTAAACAGCAATAAGCCGCTGGTATTAAAGTCTAACCTGCCCACCGAGATCCAGCGCTCACCGGCCAGTTTCGGTAGCGCCTCGTAAACGGTGCGTCGTCCTTCCGGGTCCTGGCGAGAGCAGATTTCACCTTCGGGCTTATTATATAAAATCACCCGACGCCGACTTTTGGCCTGGGTGCTCACTACTTTGCGACCCTGAAATACAATTTTATCGTCGGCTTTGACGCGATCACCGAGGCTCGCCACCCGATCGTTAACAATCACTTCACCGGCACTGATAGCGCGCTCCATTTCACGACGCGAACCCAGCCCGGCACGGGCCAGTACCTTTTGCAGCTTTTCATCGCCAACACCAGACTCTTCGGGTTCCAAAGTATCGGCATCAACAGGTTTGTGCGGGGGTTTATTGGACATAACTACAACTAAACTCAGTGATCGCGTGATGGTGCGCGAATAGATTCATGATCCGAAGATTCATCGGCGTCGGTCTGTTGCTGCGCCAAGTCGGTATTGGTTTCAGTGTCATCGGTGGCGTTATCGCTGGCATCAACAGCGGCAGTATCGACCGATTGCTCAGCGTCAGCCGGCGCCAGTGTCGATTGCATTTTCACTACCAGCTCATCTTCCTGTACGTCCAGTAGCGCAGAGCCATCGCTTTGCCCAGCATCAGCAGCTGCAGAGCTATCGATTTCGCCATCATCACCGGCGTTGTCATAGGTTTCGTTGTGCCCGGCAGAAGCAGAGGCGATGCCCATTTCCACATCCAGATCCAGCGAAGCATTAATCTCATCAAGGTCGCGAATTTCACTCAGCGAGGGCAACTCATCGAGACTTTTCAGGTTGAAATAATCCAAAAAGTCACGAGTAGTGGCGTAAAGTGATGGCCGACCGGGGACATCCCTGTGTCCCACCACTTTCACCCAGTTGCGCTCGGCCAGCGTTTTAATAATGTGCGAGCTGACCGCCACACCGCGAATCTCCTCAATATCGCCACGGGTGATAGGTTGGCGGTAAGCAATCAGCGCCAGGGTTTCAAGCAGTGCGCGCGAGTATTTTTGCGGCTTTTCCTCCCACAAACGGTTAATCCAGGGCGCCAGTTCTTCGCGCACCTGAAAACGCCAACCACTGGCCACTTCTTTAAGCTCAAAACCACGCCCCTGACAAGCCTCGGCAATCGCTGCCAATGCCTCATCCAGTTGCGGCTTTTCCGGCGCCTCGTCTTCACCAAACAGCTCGGTGAGGCGCTTCAGCGACATGGGCGCGGCCGCTGCCAACAGCGCGCCTTCAATAATGCGTTGCAGTGTCTGTGTATCCATAACCTACTGTATTCTTGCTTTGACGTGAATCGGGCCAAAGGCCTCGCTCTGTACAATCTCTACCAGTGCTTCTTTGATGAGCTCCATCACCGCTAAAAAAGTCACCACTACACCGAGACGCCCCTCTTCCACCCGGAACAGGCTGACGAAAGGCACAAAGTTTTGACCCGATAAAGTATCCAGCACTTGAGCCATTCGCTCGCGGGTCGACAGGCGCTCTTTTTCCACATGATGGCTTTCAAACATATCCGCACGACGCAGTACCTCTGACAACGCCAGCAGAATTTCCGACAACTCCACTTCCGGATCTGGACGCGTGAGCTTGCGATCCGGCGCTTCAGCCGAGGCCTGATAAACCTCGCGGCCGATACGTGGCAGTTCATCAATGTCTTCAGCGGCCTGCTTAAAGCGTTCGTACTCCTGCAAGCGGCGGATCAGCGAGGCCCTCGGGTCTTCGCCCTCCTCTTCCTCCTCGGCTGACCGCGGCAGTAACATACGCGATTTAATCTCCGCCAACATGGCGGCCATAACCAGGTACTCGGCCGCCAACTCAAATTGATTGGCGTCCATCAGTTCCACATAGGCCATGTACTGGGTGGTTATTTCCGAGACATTGATATCGAGAATATCAATGTTCTGGCGCCGAATCAGATACAGCAGTAAATCCAGCGGGCCCTCAAATGCCTCCAGAAACACTTCCAGCGCATCTGGGGGAATATACAGATCTTTGGGCAGTTGTGTGTAGGCTTTACCCTGCACAATAGCAAAAGGCATTTCCCCTTGGCTCGGGTGCTCTTTGGCATCCTGCACCGGTGTAAGGGCAATAATCGGCGCTACCGTGGGCTCGCTCTCGGCCGCGGCAACACTTCCGGGGTCAATAGTTTGTTGTGTCACGCCATCTACCCCCTTGGTTTGTGTGGACCGGTTGCCTGACCCGGGACGGGCACGCGAAGGGCGGCATTATAGCGGCATTCACACACTGACGACAGCTTTACCCGGCATTCAAGATTGTTATAGATATCAAAAGCTTAGACTAGTGCCCCAAAATCACCCCGGCCCTGACGCACCAGCTCTGGCACACCACCGGTCAAATCCACCACCGTGGTCGGCTCTAAACCACAAAATCCACCATCAATCACCAACTCCACCTGGTGTTCCAACAGGTCGCGAATATCATAGGGATCGGTGAGCGGGTACTCGTCTCCGGGCAATAACAAAGTGCTGCTCATCAGCGGCTCGTTGAGCTCTTCCAGCAGCGCCAGGGCAATAGGGTTGTCGGGCACACGCAGGCCAATAGTCTTGCGCTTGGGATGCATTAGCCGCCGTGGCACTTCAGAGGTGCCTTCCAGAATAAAGGTATAGGGCCCCGGTGTATGGGTCTTT
>DATBNH010000319.1:0-3528 GCA_036554405.1 Cellvibrionaceae bacterium
CGCTAAAAATCGTCTGTACGCCAGCCAGGGCCGGGCCGATAGTCGCGACTACGCCGAGCGGGCGCGAGAGCTGTTTGCCGCCAACGCCGCTCTGAACGAGCGCTATCACCGCCTTAATGATGGCAAGTGGAACCATATGATGAGCCAAACCCGGATTGGCTATACCCATTGGAACCATCCCCCTGCCGATACCATGCCGCTTCTCTATGATTACCAGCCCCACCCAGAGGCCGACATGGGCGTGGCCATTGAGGGCAATGGCACCGCCTGGCCGGTGCCCCAGCCGCCGATGACGCTGCCCGAGTTCAGCCCTTACGGCGCCAGCACGCATTATATTGATGTCTATAACCGGGGCACTAAAGCGTTTGATTTTACCGCTACCCCCAGTCATGACTGGATCACCGTGAATCAAACCGCGGGCACCGTCGAGCGCAGTGAGCGCTTACAGGTAGCCATCGACTGGGATAAAGCCCCGGTGGGTCGCCATCAAGGCGATGTTTATATTCAGGGTACCGGCTGGGGCGGTGCGCGAGTGCAGGTGGCTATGTTTTTGCCCGATGCTGATACCCGAGGCAAGGTAAAAGGCTTTGTCGAGGCCAATGGCGTGGTGGCTATAGAAGCGGCCAACTACAGCAATAAGCAAGATATAAACAATGCTGGCTGGGAAGTGATTGCTGGGCACGGCCGCACTCAATCGTCTATTGCGCTGTTTCCGGTTGCCGACACCAGCTACACCGATCTCGGCCAGGCGCCCTGGGTGGAATACCCGGTAACCCTGTTTAGTGAAGGTGACATAGAAATTGAAGCGCTGTTTGCCCCCAGCCTGAATTTTGTACCGGGTCGCGGCCTGCGCTACGCCATTGCCCTGGGCGATGAAACGCCTCAGGTAGTGGATATATTAAGCGATTTGTCCGATGCCGCCTGGGAGCAAGCGGTTAGCGATGGTGTGCGTAAAGCCATCAGCACACACACCGCAAAACCGGGGCAACACAGCTTACGCATCTACGCCATAGACCCCGGCGCCACGTTGCAAAAATTGATCATTAACACTGGCGGGCTCAAGCCAAGTTACCTTGGCCCACCGCAAAGTCGCCGCCAGTAAACCCAATCCTGGAGCAACCTCAGGAAGCTTTCCCCGGCAGGAGTGATCTTGTCGGGGTTTTTTTGTTTATAGGCAGACAACAATAACCGAATAGTCAGATATTAATACCCAGGATTTGTACCAGGCCAATCACAATCAGGTAAATCGCCACCACATAATTGAGCAGTTTTGGCTGTACCAGAATCAGAATACCGGCAATGACCGAGAGGATGGGTATCAGTTCTAGATGCACTGTCATGGTTATCTCCATACTATAAGGGTTGGGGATCAGAGTTTGCTCTGCAACCCGGCATCTTGCAACTACTTAATTTAACACCCTTTGCGCCCCTGCCCGACCCTGCCATACTTGTGCTTTACTACCATTACCGTTAACCTTATTGTTTTTATGACCATAAGATAAGCTTTTATTCTGTCGAGGAGTCCCGCGCGTGAAAATTGTCGCCGCCAAAGTTATTGTTTGTAGTCCCGGTCGCAATTTTGTGACGCTGAAAATTACCACCGATGAAGGTGTTTACGGCATTGGCGATGCCACCTTAAATGGCCGCGAGAAGTCGGTGGTGTCTTACCTTGAAGATTATCTGATTCCGGCGCTGATTGGACGCGACCCGCAGCAAATTGAAGATATCTGGCAGTTTTTTTATCGCGGTGCCTACTGGCGTCGCGGCCCGGTGGGCATGACGGCACTAGCCGCGATCGACGTGGCGCTGTGGGATATTAAAGCCAAGCTGGCGGGTATGCCCTTGTATCAACTACTGGGCGGGCGCAGCCGCGATCGAATTATGGTGTACACCCACGCTAACGGCAAAGACCTGCCCTCCACCCTGGAAGCCGTAGCCAAGGCCAAGGAGGCCGGTTACAAGGCCATCCGCGTGCAGAGCGGTATTCCCGGTATTGCCAAAACCTACGGGGTGGCCAAAGAGGGTAAGGCCTATGAACCGGCCGATAGCGAACTGCCCGCCGTGGAAAACTGGTCCAGCGAGAAGTATTTAAACTTTATGCCTAAATTGTTTGCTGCCGTGCGCGAACAATTTGGCGATGACCTGCATCTTTTACACGACGTACATCACCGCCTGACCCCTATAGAAGCGGCGCGGCTAGGTAAGGAACTGGAACCTTTTCGTTTGTTCTGGATGGAGGACCCAACTCCGGCAGAGAATCAGGAGAGTTTCAAATTGATTCGCCAGCACACCACCACACCCATCGCCGTAGGCGAGGTGTTTAACAGTATTCACGACTGCCGCGAGCTGATTCAAAATCAGTTAGTCGACTATATTCGCACCACCATCGTTCATGCCGGGGGTATCACCCAGCTGCGTCGCATTGCCGATTTAGCCAGCCTCTACCATGTGCGTACCGGCTTTCATGGCGCTACCGATTTATCCCCGGTAACCATGGGTGCGGCACTGCATTTCGATTACTGGGTGCCCAACTTTGGCATCCAGGAGCATATGGCCCACAGCCAGCTGATGGAGTCAGTCTTTACCCGCCACTACCGATTTGACGACGGCTACTTTACCCCCGGCGAGGCACCCGGCCACGGCGTGGATATCGACGAAAAGGAGGCCGCCAAGCACCCCTACAAACGCGCCAGCCTGCCAGTTAACCGGCTGGAAGACGGCACCCTCTGGCACTGGTAAACGACATGCGTTTGGCTATGGCAACACTGGCCGCCCTAATGCTGGCGGCCTGTACCGCTCACCCCGGGCCCGAGCAACAGCAACGCTTTGCCAGCGCACCGCTGATTACCCACCAATACAGCGCCGATCCAGCGGTGCACAACTGGGACGGCGTGCTCTATATCTACAACTCCCACGATATTGAAAACCATGAGCCCCACGATGCCGCCGGTTCACACTTTGTGATGCGCGATTACCCAGTGTACTCCATGGATGCCGTGGACGGCGAGGTCACCGATCACGGCATTGCCCTGGCACTGGAGGATATTCCCTGGGCCCACCGGCAATTATGGGCACCCGATGCCGCGCGGCACAAGGGCAACTATTATTTGTACTTTCCCGCCAAGGACGCCGAAGGTGTTTTCCGCATTGGTGTAGCCAAAAGCAATTCACCCACCGGGCCTTTTACCGCCGAGCCCACACCCATTGCCGGCACCTTCAGCGTGGACCCGGCGGTGTTTGCCGATAATGGCGAGCACTACTTGTTATGGGGCGGCACCGGCGGTGGCCAGCTGCAGCGCTGGAATCAAGGTCAATACACAGGTGTTGATCACTACCCAGCCAACAATGAGCCAGCGTTAACACCACGCATATCACGCCTGACAGAAAACAAACTGAACCTGGCCGAAGCACCACAAGCGCTGGTGATAACCGATGCCCAAGGCAAGCCCCTGCAAGCGGGCGACCGTCACCGCCGTTTTGCCGAAGGCGTGTGGCTACACAAATATCAGGGCACCTACTACCTCTCCT
>DATBNH010000332.1:0-2452 GCA_036554405.1 Cellvibrionaceae bacterium
TAATAACCGTCGTTGTTTGTGTCTGTCGTGGCTGCAAAGTGAAGATAATGACTACCGCCTGTACGACGCCGAATTTTTTGCCGAAATGCTCAACGAGGAGATTACCCATATCCGCAAACACTGGGTAGAGCCAGAGGTTGCGGTATTCACGCTGATTATTCGCGCTAATGTGGCCGAGCTTCCGGGTTTTGACAAAATATTTGATGCGCTGCGTCAATTGCAATTGCGCACAACCCATGAGCACGTAGGTAACGCCTCGGCCAATCTGGCGGTACGTGCATCACGCACCACTCGGCTAACGGTTCCAGACTTCCCCCTTAAACCGTTAAAATCCACAACCACCATAGCCCACAGTGCCTTAACCCTGGCTGTCGACTCATTGGTAAGCGAGGCCGCGCGTATTCTCACGTATCTTGATAAACACGCAAGTGCGGGCCTCTATAAAGACATGGCAAACCTGTGTAAAAACTACCGCATTACCGACAGCGTGTCTCACGATGGCACCATAACCTTGCAAGATTTTTTACACTGCCTTTATGCCTATGGCCGACAAAATAACCATTGGGCGCTCACCCGTTTAACTTTTGCCTCTTTGCACCAGAGCCACAGCGACTTGCCCGATAGTTTAACGCTGCTGGCGGCAAGGCATTTGGTTATTGTGGTGGGTGAAGACAGCTCTTCAGAGTTAATTATTAGCTCTGAGCTCTCTAAAAATGAAATAATCGATGGCATTAATGCTGTGTTTTCTGATGCGCTTGAAAGAATTCTGGCTCAGGAGATTATTTTGGCCATAGGCACCCTGCTGCGTACCCAGCCGTATTTGTTTGAAGGCTTGCGTTCTATTCAGCTGCACAATTTTATGCTGCTATGCTCACATTACGATGAGCCCGAAGATGAATTGACCGCAATTCAATGGTTGGGCACACAAGCGCCCGGTTATTTGTATCAAAAGCTGCGCAATGTATTCGATTCACAACGCAAACTGTTCGACCAGGGTGTAGACCGCGATTTTCTGTACAACCAGGAAGCCTCCCAATGTATGCATGGTGCGGATGATATTATGGCCCGCACCATTGACACCGACTGGCTCGAATGGCGTCAAATACGCGGGCTGGTAACTCGCCTTGATAATGATTTTTTGGCGGCCATCTGGAAAAGTCTGGCCCACACCCCGCGTTTGGTTTTCGGCGATACCGAGAGCGACGACACCATTATTCACTGCGAACTGGTTAGAAGCTCGATGACCTCGGGCGAAGAAAGTTTTGCACAACTGATTGACCAACACATTCAGGCTCTGCACCCGAGTCATTACAAGAGTGCGGTAATGGAGGCGCTATACAGCTTCACCCAGTTCTGCTCAGAGAACCCCGACAGCCATATAGACCAACCGGTAGTTTTTAGCCGAGTGCTGGAGCGAGCAGCTGAGCGCTGGTTGGCCGACAACAATGCGCAAGCAGGCACAGGGCGCGCGCTCGACCAACTGCTACAACAGGCCCCGGGTATACTGCATTGCTACCTTCAGGTTGAATTTAGCGACATGGCTGGAGTTGCATCACAAGAGTGAATTTGCTGCTTGGCAAACTGTGGCAATATCGCCAAAATAGTCACGCCGTGGGCATTAGTAGCTCATGACTACCCATATTTATTTACCCAATTAAGGAAAGCCCTATGAGTCAGCGAATCCTCTCTGTCCTGCTAGCACTGACACTGCTAATAGGCGCCAGCTTTGCCCATGCCGAAATCAAAAAAGGCGACACCCTGCAAACACGGGTCAACCTGCATCCCGACCCTGAAAGAAAAACCTTGAGCACCATTAATTATCAGCTCTCCGGCGATTTGATTGCCGCCTGTACCACCGTCACAGTCAATGATATTAATCGCAAACGCCTGGTATTTACGGCCAATGGCACTGAGTACACATTGGCTTACGACAAAAACACCCGCAAAGCCGGAGTTGAGTTCCCGGAAATAGTCAGCTCGTTTTTTGGCGACTCTTGTGATCAGGCAAAAATCAACAGCTTGAGCAAAGCCGACAAAGATGGCATAAAAAGCGGCACGGCTGCGGTAGGCATGAGCAAAGATGGAGTGCTTATCGCCATGGGCCCACCACCCGTACACGCCACCAGCAGCCTGGACAACAATGAGTGGATGTATTGGGTTAATCGCTTTAACCGTCAGCGTATTGAATTCAATGATAAGGGTATTGTTACCGCTGTTGTTAATTGATCATTAAATGACCACAATGCACCAGGCAGCTGTTTTTTCGGCAATTGCCTGGTGGCACACCTACCCCCATATTTCCCTACTCCTACCCCCTACTGGCCAATTCACTGACTTGTTCTGAGGCTCCCCGGAATGTTTTGGTCTGTCTAACTTTACGATTTCTTTACGGCTGAGAGGTCTAGTGACCTAGATCCTTTACGCGCCAATATCATAATATCAATCAGATCTG
>DATBNH010000336.1:0-2217 GCA_036554405.1 Cellvibrionaceae bacterium
CCTTACGCAATTTTTCGACAAAGTCACGGTAAAAATCATCGAGCAGACGACGCCAGTTTTTGCCACCTTGAGCCACCACATCCAGCTCTTGCTCCATAGATGCGGTAAAACTGTAATCCATCAGGTCTTCAAAGCTTTCGCTCAATCTCTCGGTGACGATATCCCCCATCTTTTCCGCATAGAAACGCCGATTTTCAATGCGTACGTAGCCGCGATCTTGAATCGTAGAAATAATGGATGCGTAGGTTGAAGGCCGACCAATGCCGCGCTTTTCCAGCTCTTTTACCAGGCTCGCCTCGGTAAAGCGTGCCGGCGGTTTGGTAAAATGCTGTGAGGGATCTACTTTATTTAGCGCAAGTTTTTCGCCTACCTTAACTTCGGGCAAAACCACATCTTCATCTTTTTTAACCAGCGCCGGCAACACTTTGGTGTAACCGTCAAAACGTATTACCCTACCGCGAGTACGCAGTTCAAACTCCCCGGCGCCCACCACAACCGAGGTACTGGTATATTCGGCAGCACTCATTTGGCAGGCGACAAATTGCTGCCAAATCAGACTGTAAAGACGCTCGGCATCGCGCTCCATACCCTGCAAGCTGGCGGTCTGTATTTCTACACTTGAGGGGCGAATAGCTTCGTGAGCCTCTTGCGCGCCATCTTTACTGGAGTAGACATTAGGGGCGGAAGGCAAGTAGCGCTGGCCGTACTCTGATTCAATATAAGCGCGGCAGTTTTGCACCGCCTCCTGACTCAAATTGGTGGAATCAGTACGCATGTAAGTAATATAACCGGCCTCGTACAAACGCTGGGCCATCATCATGGTTTTCTTAACACCAAAACCCAGACGGGTACTCGCTGCCTGTTGCAATGTCGACGTAATAAAAGGCGCCGAGGGCTTCGATTTGGTAGGTTTATCTTCCCGGTCCAGCACTTCATAGTTAGCGCCCTGTAATAACTTGACCGCCGCCATGGTGTCGGTTTCATTGTTGGGGCGGAAAGCCTCACCTTTGAATTTTTTAACTTCAAAACGAATATCCTGACCTTTGGGAGTACCCAAGTCAGTAAAAATATTCCAGTATTCCTCTGGAATAAAAGCGCGAATTTCACGCTCGCGCTCAACCACCAGCTTAACCGCCACTGATTGCACGCGTCCGGCCGACAGGCCCCGGGCAATTTTTTCCCACAACAAGGGCGAGACCATATAGCCGACCACACGGTCGAGAAAACGTCGCGCCTGTTGCGCATCGACCCGATGCTGATCAATACGGCCCGGCTCTTTAAAAGCATTTTGGATAGCGCTTTTGGTGATTTCGTTAAACACCACCCGGCGATAGCGATCATTATTGCCACCGATTGCCTCACGCAAGTGCCAGGCAATGGCCTCCCCCTCGCGATCCAAATCCGTCGCCAAATAGATGGTTTCGGCCTTATCGGCTAACTGACGCAGTTCATTGACCACTTTTTCCTTGCCCGGCAGAATTTCGTAGTGAGCTTCCCAATTGTTATCCGGGTCTATGCCCATGCGGTTAATTAACTGGCTACGGCTTTTTTCAGCCTTGTGGCGAGCTTTTTCATCGGGTGACATTTTGCGGGTTTTAGCCGCTTGTTTGGCGCGCTCTTTAGCATCAACCGGTTTGGCTCCACCGCTGGTGGGCAGATCGCGAATATGACCAACACTGGATTTGACGATAAAGTCATTACCCAGGTATTTATTGATGGTTTTCGCCTTCGCAGGTGACTCGACAATGACCAGAGATTTACCCATCGAACCGTATCTTCCTTCAAATTAGTGCGTACATTGATCGCTGACGACTCGCAGCATAGGCGCCAAAGCGGTGACAAACAAGCGCCTGTTTAAGGCGCAAGGTGGGCATATATAAGACCTAAGAAGGTCAGGGTCAAGCATTAACCGCCAGATCAGTGTTCCATACTGCCCGTAAACAAGCGCTTTTACTGCATTAATCCAGCTGCTCATTGTACGTCCCAAAAAAACCATAAGTCATTGTTTTAATGAAACAAAAATAGGAACTGCTAAGCGACTGATACGGCAGCCACTGCCTGTATTTCACCCAAGCAACGGTGCAAGCGTAAAAGTTCGTCCCGACCTCCGTGCTAGCGCCAATATCCATAAACTCCCGTTGCTGCACTATCCAGACGCTCCACACCCAGGGGCAAATCCTCTAACAGTTGAGCCAATCGTTGCCGCTCGGAATCTGC